>NZ_JAMQTI010000017.1:0-136942 GCF_032883055.1 Mycobacterium sp. 29Ha | reverse complement strand
GAGTACAACTCGTAGTAGTCCCATCTCGGACTTACACAGAATTCGTGACAGGCTCACGGTCACGAACTCGCTGCGGGTGGTGTCTTAACTGGTAGAGGCCGTCGGCGATGATGCCCCGGCCCCAACCGGAGGTTCACCCATGGAAGCCAACAATGACCGCGGCATGCCGCCGACAGCGACGGGGATCCGCGTAATCGTGTTGCTGCTCGTATCGATTTGCCTCAGTACCGCGATCGGATTGGCGATGCTGATCACGGCGCTCGCACCTGCATCGGTCGCCGCCCCATCGCCAATGCAGTTCGCACCGTGCGGTATCACCGCCCTCTGGCCCAAGAGTCTCACGTCCAGTGCCGTCTGCCCCGTCGCGATCTCGTCATCGACGTGCTGCACGCGCCTGCCCATCGGATAACGGACAACGCACGTCAGTGAATTCGAGCGCTGCCGCCGAGGCCGATTTCGAGGACGCTACCGGTCACGACACCCGGATCTGTGACGAGATAGAGCAACGCACGGCTCACGTCCTCCGGTTCAATCCAGGGCTGCGGTATCGGATTCGCCCTCATCATCCGTTGGACCAATTCGTCGGGAACACCGTCGACACCGACGGGCTGCACCATCGGCGTGTGAACCGTGGTGGGGCACATCACGTTCACGGTGATGCCCTCCTTGGCGACTTCCAAAGCCAGCGACTTCGCGAGACCGATGATTCCCCATTTGGTGGCGTTGTACGGCGCCAATTCGGGGATGCCCATTCGACCACCCATCGACGAGGTCACCACGATCCGCCCGAAACGCTGCCGCCGCATCACCGGGACGGCGGCCCGCAGGGTGTGAAACACGCCCGTCAGATTGGTGTCCACGAGCTGCTGCCAGATCTCGTCGGTCACGTCTTCCAGCGGTCCGGTGCTCACGATGCCGGCATTGGCCACGACAATGTCGAGACTTCCCAAGCTGCTGACGGTTTCCTCGACGGCAGCGCTCACTGCGACGGGATCGCGCACGTCCATGGTGATCGGAAGACACACGGACCCCAGCTCCTCGACGAGTTTGGCCGTCTCGCGAAGGTCGTCTTCGGTGGCGAGTGGGTAGGTCAGGTTCATCGGCAGGGGCGCGTCGGCGACGACGATTTTCGCCCCTTCGGCGGCCAGCGCCAACGCATGCGCGCGCCCCTGCCCACGCGCGCCGCCGGTGATGAATGCGACCCGGCCGTCCAACACACCCATACCGTCAGCTCGCCGTCTCGTTGACCCGGTCGGTGAAAACCGGTTGCTCCCCAGACATCCCGTCCATCACGGCGGCGAGGTGATTGGGCTTTCCAATGAATCCACGACCTCTGTTTTCGCTCACACGTCGCAACTTACCCGGCGTCGCACTGGCGACTGTTCGGCGATGACAACGATCCGCGTCGCGCGTCGGGCAGATGTCGCTCTAGTGAAGACCTTGTGCTCGAAGGTCAGCGAGCATGGCCGTGATCGTCGCGAGGATCTCGGCATCTGGGCTGTGGAAGCGCCTTCCCAGCCGCTGGACACCAGCGTCTATGCGCTGGAGAAGCGAACGATAGGCGTCACCGGCGGCCTCGGCGTAGCCGGCGGCGGCCTCCGCCTGAGATTGATCGGAGTACCGCGTGGCCAGCGTGGCCAATTCGTGGGTTAGATCCTTGGCCTGCTCTTGCACCTTCCCCGTCAGATTGCGCGTGAAGTCGAGATCGGGCACGAACGGCGACTCGACGTCCTCAACCAGTACCACCTCCAGCACATGACAAATCTGGTAGAGCATGTCGATCGTGGTTTCGACAGACCAGATCTGGGCACGTAGCTCCGGCGGCGGAACGGGAATCGTCAACAGGTGAGTCGACACTTCCCCTCGCGCCCATCGCTCCATATTCAGGGCGTGGGCCTCCCAGCGAGCGATTTCCGCATCTGCGGCTTCTCGCGCGGCGGCGATCTCGGCCTCGGCGGCCTCCCGCGCCGCGGCCACATCGCCACTCGCCTGCCCACGCGCCGCCGCCACCTCAGCGGCAGTGTCTGAGCGCAACTTTTCCAACTCGCGGCGCACCCGCTGCACGGCTTCCTCGCCCGTCGCCCGCTCGGTCGTCCGCTCGGTGCTCCGCTCGACGGCACGCGCCTCCGCGGCCCGAACCCTCTCTTCGGCCGCCGCCACCTCAGCCGCCGCACCAGCTTTCACCCGTTCGATCTCGGCCTGAAGTTGCTGCACCGCCTGCTCCGCGGCTGCGCGCTCGGTCGTCCGTTCGGTGCTCCGCTCAAGGGCACGCGCCTCCGCGGCCCGAACCCTCTCTTCGGCCGCCGCCACCTCAGCCGCCGCACCAGCTTTCACCCGCTCGATCTCGGCCCGCAGTTGCTGCACCGCCTCTTGATCGGCCGCCCGTTCGGCCCTTCTTTCCGTGTCCCTGCGCTCGGCCTCGGCCTCCACCGCGCGGACCCGCTCAGCAGCCGCCGTGGCAACGCGTGCCGATTCTTCGGCTTCGGCGCGCGCCAGCGAGGCCGCCGCCTCAGCGTCGAGCCGACCCTGATGCGCCACGCGCGCCTGCTCCTCGGCCGCCCGGCGCAGATGGTCGGCCTCGACGACTTGCATCGCCAGTGACCGGCGTGGCACCGGTGGCCCATTGCGTTCGCGGTGTTGGGCGAGTTCGCGCTCACTCATCCCCGCCAATGCGACGGATTCAGCCCGTGGTTGTAACCCCAACCGCTGTGCGGCGGCGACCGACTCCGCCGCCGCGCGTCGTGTCAGCGTCGCCCATCTGTCGACGTCGAGGTCCTCGATGTGTTGACGAGTCGTCGTCATCGGCGACGCCGCCCTCCGCTGCTCTCCGCCACCGGGGCGGAAGGTGTTTCGGTGGAAGACTTTTCAGCCGCGACCATCGGTGTCGGCGTGCTCGGTTCGCGGTGCGGCGATACAGGTGTGGTGCGGCGTGTCTCATCGGACGGGCGCGTGGTCGTTGCCCCCGCGATGTCGGAAACCGGACCGGCCTGTTGTGCCAGAACCAACAAGAGCTGCTCTTGGTACACTGCCACAGCCCTGGCGAGCGTCTCATCGCCGAGTCGCTCGGCATCACGAAGCAACCCACTCAACAACTCCAGGGTCACCGCGGGCCCAAGCCCCAGAGTGGCCCCCTCGCTCGCGGCAGGCTCGATCCCGGCGGTGTCGACCACCCACTGCCAGCGCTCCCACGCCAGTGCGTTCTCCGCATCGTGACGGGCCTGTTCCTGACGGCTCTCGTCTCGATCACGCTGCTGCTCGAACCGCTGACGGGCGCGTCTCGACGCATAGAGCACCGCGCACGCCGCGATCACCGCGGCCAACAGTGCCGCTAGGCCGGCAAAGCCAGGCGACACCACGAAATCCCGCGCGGGAAGGTCTCCGAAAATGCCTACCAGGGGTACATGCTCCACCCAGTCAGTCTCGCACTACGGCAACCCCGGCAACGACGGAAATTCGGAGCTCCGGTCGCTGCGCTGCTCGAGGGAGGCTTTGCTGATCGCGTTTAGTCGCCGCAGGAAGGGGCATGGATTCACCACCAGCCACGGCCAATCCCCACGCCAGGCGATGGCCGACTGAACAACACTTGAAGAAACGAATATTGTGCTTGCAGGCACGCCACCATGCAGGCCGAGAACCGGAGCCACGAGTTGAACATCCGAAGACTTCTGCTTCTTGCAGCCACTTGTCTCACCGCGACACTCGTATTCGCACCGAGTGCACCAGCTGAGCCACGGCCGACCATCCGTGGAGCCGACGCCGCAATCGCCAAGGCCGAAAGCCTCCTCGGGACAGACCAATTCGGTATCTACGGATGTGAAGCTCTGGTGGCCTACGCATTCGGCGTGCCGCAGGAGCAATACGGTTGGGACGGCGCCGCCGAGACCATGTACCAAACACTGCTCGAGCAGGGAAAGATTCACACCGACAAGAACCCCCCGCGTGGGGCACTTGTTTTCAGCAGAGGATTCGTCGGTGCGCATATCGACATCTCCCGCGGGGATGGCACCTACGTATCCGGCGGTGTGCAGGGCCTATCCCCGGGATACGGCGACGGGAGCAACATCCAAATCCTGCCCAGTCCGAGCGTCGGGGACGAGAACTACACCTACCGCGGCTGGAGTCTGGGCTTTCCGGAGTCCGAGCCGCAATAGCGCGACTCATCACAGAAGTGGAGCTACGGGGATTCGAACCCCTGACCCCCACACTGCCAGTGTGAAACTAGGTGTGCCGGCCGGTATCTCACGGTCCATACCGTGCGGATGAGTCCACTTCGCCGGGCTCGGTTGGTGTCGATCTGTCTAGTACGTATTTGCCCGTGACCGACAGTGTTAGGACACGGCTAGGACTCAACGAACCGGGAGTTCGTCGGGTTCCGGTTTCAAGTACGGCTGGCCAGGACAAGAACTAGCGTGTGCGGGATGACGATTCGAGTGAGCGTCGACAACTTCGTCCGTGCGGAAACTCACCGTATGTTCTCGGACAACCAGGCAGAAGCCGGAGGGATCGGGCAATTCCGGCACAACCGAACGCCAGTCCGCATCGACGAGCAGACAGTCATCAGACTGAACCGTGACACGCTCTATAGCTTCGCGGTTGTTGACCTCGGTCAACCCGTCCGCCTCACGTTGCCGGAGGCCGGTGGCCGCTATCTGTCGGCGATGGTCGTCAATGAGGATCACTACATCAACAGCGTCCTCCATGACCCGGGCGAGCATACGCTCACCGCCGATGACCACGGATCTCGCTATGTCTTCGTGGCGGTGCGGATCTTGGTCAATCCAGACGACCCCGACGATGTGGGGGCTGTGTCAAGGCTCCAGGATGCTCTGACGATCACCGCCGGCCCGCAGGAGCCGTTCGTCATGCCCGACTACGACGTCGAAAGCCTGGACGCGACCCGCAATGCGCTACTCGAGCTGGCCCGCGGACTCAACCAGTTCGACCGGACGTTCGGGACGCGAGACGAAGTCGACCCGGTTCATCACTTGATCGGATGCGCCGCCGGGTGGGGCGGGCTTCCGACCTCGGAGGCCGTGTATATCGGTGTGGACCCGAGGGTCCTGCCAGGTGACTTCGAGTTGGTGTTCACCGAGGTTCCCGTCGATGCCTTCTGGTCTGTGTCGGTATACAACGCACAGGGCTTCTTCGAGCCGAACGAGAGGAATCTATACACCGTCAACAGCGTCACCGGTCAACGAAACGAAGATGGTTCGGTCACCGTCCGTTTCGTCGGCTCGACGGAAGGTGAAACCCCTGCTAACGCGATCGTCACCCCGAACGGATGGAACTATCTCATCCGGCTCTACCGGCCAAGGGCGGAGATAGTCAACGGCCAGTGGACACCGCCAACACTCAGGCGATCGGATACTCCTTCGAGCGGCGGTTGAGTCGGGCCGACAAGCTTCAAAGGCCAAGCGGCAGAGACGTGGGCGCGAGGGCCGACGTCGAGGCGTCCTGGATCTCGACGCGACCGTCGCCGCTCAGCTCTTCGCCACAGCGTCACCAGGCTCAGGACTCCGGACGGCTCGGTCGAAGCTCGGCACGGTCCCAACGGGCCCGGCGACAGGCCCAACCCATAGCGGCACCCGAATGACGGAACCTCCTGTTCCGGCGTTCACCGATTACACGCCCCGAACCTTGACGGAACCTGGAAGCTAGTCGAACTGATCTCGGGATTGACTGAACGCACCGAAGGTCGGTCCTTTGGCGTCGGATCAACTCGACGCCTCTAGCACCGCGAGGCTGTCCTCAAGGTGACCGAGCAGCCACTGCAAATGTGCGACGTTGCGCCGGCAGCCGATCAACCCGAACTCCAGGTTGTCTCCGTAACTGAGCATGGTGATGTTCAGCGACTGCCCTTCGATCGGCATGGATACCGGATACCACCCTTCCAATTCGGCATCCTGCCAGTACAACCGCTCCCGTGGACCGGGCACATTCGAGATCACTACGTTGTACGGGGGCGGCGCGGCCCCGGTGAACCCTGGAATCGCGTTGAGGCCGCTTGGGCCGATCGACGTCAACATGCCGATTGTGGACAACTGCAGCGGCGTGCGCCCCCGCATCGTCGTCTTGGCGGCCAGCATCGACGCCTGAATGCGGGCGAGTCGCTCTGACGGGTCGGCAACGTCAGTGGCCAGTCGGCACAACACCATAGTCACCGAGTTGCCGTCACCGTCCCTGCGCGGCAGCGCGACCGGCACGGCGGCCACCAATGACTTCGACGGCAACCGGTCCTCGGTATGCAGGTACGCGCGTAGCGCTCCCGAACACATCGCCAGCACCACGTCGTTGAGGGTGGCGCCATACCGCTTGGCCACCAGCTTGAGCCGCTCGATCGACCACGACTGGGCTGCGAACCGGCGGGCACCCGTAAGCGGCCGGTTCAGCAGGGTCTTGGGCGCGCTGAACGGCAGCGCGGCATCAGGATTACGAATGCCCTGCACCGCGACATCGGCGACGGTGGGCAATACGCCGACAATGTCGGTGGCCAGTGCTCGGGCCCGGGCCAGCGATGCGGCGGAAACCGAGAGGGGCGCGTCCACCGCCACAGTGGGCCGCGGCTCCGGCGACCACAGCGCGCCTAGCTGGCCGGTGGGTTCCGCTGAGAGCATGCGCATCGTGTTGCGGACCGCGTTCACCCCGTCGGTGAGCGCATGGTGGATCTTGACGTAGACGGCGAATCGGTTGTCGTCCAGTCCCTCGATCAGGTGGAACTCCCACAGCGGCCGGTGCCGGTCGAGCAGGCTGCCGTGCAGCCGGGACACCAGGGCGAGCAGTTCGCGGACCCGGCCCGGACGTGGCAACGCAGAGTGCCGCACGTGGTATTCCAGGTCGACGTCCTCATCGTTGGTCCAGCGCACCGCTCCGAGCGCGCCGGGCCAGGACGGCTTGCGCCGGTACATCGGCGCCACTTCCCTGCAGTCGAGCAGCCGTCGGTGCAGCATCTGCACATAGTCGGTCGGGGTGCCTTCGGGCAACCGGAAGACGTGGAGGCCGCCGACATGCATGGGGTGCTCACGGGTTTCGGACGCCAGGAATATGGCATCGAGTGGCGCGATGATCGTCATGGTGGGTGCTCCGTTTGCTTCTGGTTTGTCTTTCGTGAAGTACTCAGGTGAGGCGCATGCCGCCGTCGACGGTCAGCTCACTGCCGGTCATGTAGCTGCTCGCGTCCGACGCGAGGAAGACCAGCGCCGCGGCAAGTTCGTCCGGATCACCCATCCGTCCCATCGGCAGCCGGTCGTCGACGAGGCCTTGTGGCAACTCGGCGACCATGTCGGTGGGGAAGAAGCCGGGAAGTAGCGCATTGACGCGGATACCCTTGCGGCCGCTCCACTGTCGAGCCAGCGACCGGGTCAAACCCAGGATCGCGGCCTTGGACGTCGAGTAGGCGGTCGTCGGAATATCGAGCGTCGTGTAGGCCAGAATGCTGCCCACGTTGATGATTGACGATCCGCGCGGCATCACCGCCGCAGCACTCTGCGCGAGCTCGAAACAAGCCGTGACGTTGACGTCGAGCACCCGGCGGAAAGCCTCGACCGCCAGCCGTGACGCGGGGTCGTGGTCCTCCACACCGGCGTTGTTCACCAGCACGTCGATGCGGCCGAACCGGTTCAAAGCGGCGTCGACCACAGAGCGGCAGCCATCGGCGGAGGCCACATCGGCAGCCACGACGAGGCCCCCGCGGCCCGCGGTGCCCACGAGTTCGATGGTCTGCTCCAGTCGGTCCCGACGACGTCCGGTGGCGACGATGTCGGCCCCCGCTTCGGCGCACGCATGGGCGAAGGCGACGCCGAGGCCCGATGAAGCACCGGTGACAACGACGACCTTGTCGTCAAGTCGGAACCGACCGGACACCGGCCGGCGGGCGGCAGCCGTCGTCATTTGGCCACACCTGCCGCCGACTCAGCGGCGTTCCGGACGATCAGGTCGACGATCCGGCCGATAACCCCAGGCGCGATGTCGTGGCCCATCCCGGCGATGGTGACGTGACGGGCGCCGTGGATCGCCGCGGCGGTCGCCGCCCCGCCGTTGGGCGCCACGATCAGGTCGCGGTCGCCGTGGATCACTATCGTCGGGGCGGTGACGTTACGCAGCTCGGCGGTGCGGTCACCGGACTTGAGGATCGCGTTGACCTGGCGCGCGACACCCTCGCCGGCCGCTTCGCGAAGGCCACGATCCCAGGCCCGGGCCGCGTACTCGGCGGTGCCGGCCTTGTCGGTTGGGTAACCGGTGCCGGCCAGGTGGCCCATCAACTTGACGTGCTTGCCGATGAACTTGGCGCGGTTGCGTGCTCCTGGGTTGGCCAAGCGCAACTGCGTCGAGACGGCGGGCTGGCCGACCCCCTTGGCCCCGGTCGTGGAGAAGATCGACGTCAACGACGCCGTCCGGTCCGGATAGCGGCTGGCGATCGTCTGCGCGATCATGCCGCCCATCGACATTCCCACCAGATGTGCCCGCTCGACGCCGAGATGATCGAGCACCGCGATCGCGTCGCCAGCCATATCCGCCAGGTCGTACCCATCCCGGCGGTGACGGCGCAGTGCCCGGCGCAGCAGCCCCGGTGGCGGTGTCGTGGCCGGACTGGTCCTGCCGACGTCGCGGTTGTCGAACCGGATCACGTAGAAGCCCTGTGCGACAAGGCTATCGATCATGTCCTGCGGCCACGAGGTCAGGTCCAGCGTCAGCCCGGCGATCAGCAGTAGCGATGCAGCAGACGGGTCACCGTCAGTGCGATAGCACACCTCCCGATCGCCACCGGCCCGGCAGAATTGGTCGTTCATGCGGTCACCGCCATCGCGGGAGCGGCCGCAACCGCGTCGCTGGTGTCGAACTGCAGGTTGGGGTCCAGCACCGAATCGCTGCGGAGGAGTTTGACGTCGGCGCCGTAGCTCGACGACATCATCCACGGGGCACCGTCACCCTGTCGGGGCATGAGATCCAGCGCTCGCTTGACATAACCGGCGGAGAAGTCCAACAGTGGCCGGCCCTCCATCTTTAGGTCGCCGATCTCGGGACGTGCGGTGTCGAATCCATTGCCGTCCATATGGGTCAGTAGCCGGCAGAAGTGCTCGCACAGCAGTCCGACCTTGAGCGTCCACGACGAGTTCGTGTAGCCCACGGCAAACGCGAAGTTCGGCACGCCCGAGAGCATCATGCCCTTGTAAGCGAACGTCTTGGCGAAGTCGACCTGCTCACCATCCACACTCAGGCTCACCCCACCGAACATCTGCAGGTTCAAACCTGTTGCGGTGACGATGATGTCGGCATCGAGCTGCTCACCGGACGCCAGCTGGATCCCGTTCTCGGTGAAGGTCACGATGCGGTCGGTCACAACGGATGCGTTTCCGTCGGCGATCGCTTTGAACAGGTCGCCATCGGGCACCGCGCACAGGCGCTGATCCCACGGGTTGTAGGACGGGTTGAAATGAGTGTCGACCGGATAGCCTTCGGGTAGCTGCTTGGCGTTGAGGTGACGGATGAGCTTGCGGGCCGGCCCAGGGAAGGTCTGGCAGAACTGGTACACGGCACGCTGTTTGACGATGTTCTTGCGGCGGGTGAGGGCATACCCGCGCTTGTCGCCGAGCATCTTCTTGGCGGTGTTGGCGAACACGTCTTTCGTCGGGGTCGGCATGATGTAGCTCGGCGAGCGCTGCAGCATCGTCACGTGCGCGGCGTTGTCGGCCATCGCAGGCACCAGCGTGACCGCGGTCGCGCCGCTGCCGATGATGACGACCTTCTTGTCGGTGTAGTCGAGCGCCTCCGGCCAATGCTGCGGGTGCACAATCTGACCGCCGAAGCGGTCACGGCCTTCGAACTCCGGGGTGAATCCCTCGTCGTAGCGGTAGTAACCGCCGGCCATGAAGATCCAGTTCGCGCTGAACTGCAGTAGCTCGCCGGTCTGGGCGTGCTCGACGTCGACCGTCCAGCGGGCGTCGGCGCTCGACCAGGCCGCAGCCAACACCTTGTGGTGGTAGCGGACTTGCTCGTCGATGCCGTTCTCAGCGGCGGTCTCGCGCAAATAGGCCAGGATCTTGTCGGCGCTGGCGATGGCGTCGTCGTCGCGCCAAGGCTTGAACTCGTAGCCGAAGGTGTGCAGGTCGGAGTCCGAGCGAATCCCTGGATAGCGGAACAAATCCCACGTGCCGCCACAGGCGCCGCGCGCCTCCAGAATCGCGTAGCTGCGGTCCGGGTGATCCTTCTGCAGATAGTAGGCGGCGCCGATGCCCGAGATGCCGGCTCCGACGATCAGTACGTCGACGTGTTCGGTGTGGACCATGACTGTGACTCCCTGTCGGCTTGTTGAAGCGATGTGACAATCGTCGCTTTCCCGACAGCTCCGACCAAGGTCAAAACATCCCAATATTGCCCTTTCAATGGTGCAGTCTGCACCGCAGCTCTACATTGACCGAATGGTCTGGAAGCGACCCTCGCCACGAGTCAGCGAACTGATCCGGCAGTGCTCCCAGCTCGTCGTCAACGCGCGGCCGGAATGGCTGGGGGAACTTGATGCGGCTGTCCTCGGAGCCAACCCGACGATCGCGTCGGATCCTGAACTGGCGGCGGCGGTCAGCCACAGCAACCGGGCGAATATGTACTTCTGGGGCACGGCCAACGTCCGCGATCCGGGTGCCCCGGTACCCGCGAACACCGGTCCCGAACCGATGAACATCGCCCGTGAGTTGGTGCGCCGGGGGCTCGATGCGTTTGCCTTGGACGCCTATCGGGTGGGCGAGGGAGTGGCCTGGCGCCGACTCATGGAGATCGCCTTCGAACTGACCACCGACCCGGCCGAACTGCGCGAACTGCTCAGCGTGTGCTCACAGTCGATCAGTGTGTTCATCGATGACACCCTGGCATTCATCGCCGCGCAGATCGAATCGGAGCGCGAAGAACTCACGCGCGGCACCCACGCCGAGCGCCGCGAAACCATCGCGCTGATCCTCGACGGCGCACCCATAACCCGGCAACGCGCAGAGCATCGCCTCGGCTACGCGCTGACCGGAAACCACACTGCGGCTGTCATCTGGAGCGACGACCCGGCCGGCGACCTGGCCCGGCTGGACCGCGCCGCCGAGGCCTTCGGCCAGGCGGTTGGCGCGCGACCGTTGAGTGTCCTCGCCAGTTCGGCCACCCGGTGGGTATGGGTGCGGGGAGTCAGCGATGTGGATGTGGCGGCTCTCCACCATGTGATCGGCGGGGAGTCCGACATTCGCGTCGCGGTAGGAGCGACAGCTGACGGAATGGATGGCTTCCGGCGCAGCCACTTCGACGCCCTTACCACCCAGCACATGATGGCGCGCCTGCACTCACCCCAGCAGTTCGCGATGTTCGCCGACATCGAACTGGTTGCGTTGGTCACGGCCGACGCCGAACGCGCCGCCGTCTTCGTCAAACATGCGCTCGGCGCCTTCGAGTTCGCGAGCGCCGAACTGCAGGACACGGTGCGAACCTTCGTCGCCGAGCAGTGCAACGCCTCGCGCGCCGCCACCCAGCTCCATATGCACCGCAACACGTTGCTGCGCAGGCTAGCCCGCGCCGACGAGCTGCTGCCCCGCCCTCTGGCCGGGTCCAGCGTCAACGTGGCCATCGCACTGGACGTCTCGCGCTGGCGCGGTGGGCAGCCCGGTTAGCTGCGTACCGCAAACGACCGAGCCGCCCAGAATTTGAGACAAGAGCGACTCATCGAGAAGTGGAGCTAAGGGGATTCGAACCCCTGACCCCCACACTGCCAGTGTGGTGCGCTACCAACTGCGCCATAGCCCCTTGTTGTGCTCATCGAAGTTACACCACCTGCGGTAGGCCTTCAAAATCGCAGGTCAGGGCACTTCGCCGCCGGCCTCCGGCCCGAGCGGGCGCGCCGGCGTGTGCCCAGCCGGCGGTAGACCGCGCGTCTCCGGAGCGAACATCCAACCGATTGCCGCGATAAAGAGGACCGAGCCACTGACGACGAAGGCCCAGCCGAACGACAGATGTTGGGCGATCAAGCCGACGATCAGCGATCCGCCGATCGATCCGACGTCGACCATCATCTGGAATACCGCGACCGGCGTCCCTCCGCGGGACTTGTTTCCGACGATGTCGGCGACAGCGGCCTGTTGCGGGGAGATGAAGATGCCCGTCGCCGCTCCGCACACGTACGCGGTCACCAGGAAGATCACCAGCGACGTCGTCACCCCGAGCAGGCTCGTCGTGACGGCCGAGGCCAGCAGTCCGACAATGAGCAACTTGCGCCGCCCGATCCGGTCGGACAGGTAACCGCTGGGAATCACCACTGAGACGTTGCCGATGGCGAACGTCGCGAGCGCCAGGCCTGCGATGCCGGTCCCGCGGCCCAGTCCCTCCACGATGAACAGCGGCACCAATGCGATACGCAGCCCGAACGCCGCCCATCCGGTCGCGAAGTTGGACAGCAGCGCGGCGAGGTAGGCACGGTGCCGCAACACCTCTCGCAGCGTGACAGCGGGCCCGTCGGATTCCTCGGGTGCGGCCAGCGTGCTCCCCCGCAGGCTGAAGAACACCACCCCGGCCGCGACGAGCAGCGCAGCCCCGTAGATCGCGAACGGTGCCGCCAGACCCAGCCCGGCCGTGAGGCTGCCGAGCACCGGTCCTCCGACCGATCCGATGAGGAACCCTGACGAGAACAGGCCCGCGACGCGACCGCGTGCATCCTGGGGCGAGATCCGGATCATCAGGGCCAGCGACGACACCGAGAACATGGCAGACCCGAGTCCGCCGAGCGACCGGAACAGCAGCAACTGCCAGTACGTCTGCGCGAACGCGCACACCGCGGTCGACACGGCGACGATCAGCAGGCCGTTGATGTAGACCCGACGCTCCCCCAGCCGCTGGACCAGCCAGCCGGCCGGCGGAGCGGCCACCAACCGCATCAACGCGAACGCCGTGATGACGAAGGTCGCCGCGCTGATGCTCACACCGAAGTGGCGGGCATACTGCGGAAGAACCGGCGCGACCACTCCGTAGCCGAGCGCGACCACGACGTTCGCCGAAACCAACAGCCAGACCTCACGCGGGAGCTTCGGCTTGCCACCCTGGCCGGAACTGTCTTTCGAACAGTCGGCCTCCGCGTCAGAACTCACGCAATGACTTTATTCACCACTTCCTTGGCCGCTTCCTGCACCTCGGCAAGATGGTCCGGCCCGCGGAACGACTCGGCGTAGATCTTGTACACGTCTTCGGTACCCGACGGGCGCGCAGCGAACCACGCGTTCTCCGTCGTCACCTTCAGACCGCCCAGCGGCGCGCCGTTGCCCGGCGCCGTCGTCAGCTTCGCGGTGATCGCCTCGCCCGCCAGCTCGGTGGCGATGACCTGCTCGGCCGACAACTTGGCAAGCCGCGCCTTCTGCTCACGGTTGGCGGGCGCGTCGATGCGGGCGTACGTTGGCGCACCGTACTTTTCGGCGAGCGCGTCGTATCGCTGGGACGGCGTCGAACCTGTCTTCGCCAGGATCTCCGACGCTAGCAACGCCAGGATGATGCCGTCTTTATCCGTGGTCCACACCGACCCGTTGCGCCGCAGGAACGACGCCCCGGCGCTCTCCTCGCCGCCGAAACCGATAGTGCCGCTGAGTAATCCGTCGACGAACCACTTGAAGCCCACCGGAACCTCGACCAATTTGCGGCCCAGCCCGGCGACGACCCGGTCGATGATCGACGAACTCACCGCAGTCTTGCCGACGGCCGTGGACGCCGGCCACTCGGGCCTGTTGGCGTACAGGTAGTCGATCGCCACAGCCAGGAAGTGGTTCGGATTGAGCAGCCCACCATCGGGTGTGACGATGCCGTGCCGGTCGGAGTCCGCGTCGTTGCCCGTCGCGATCTGGTAGCTGTCGCGGTTGGCTATCAATGACGCCATGGCGTTGGGCGAACTGCAGTCCATCCGAATCTTGCCGTCGGTGTCGAGGGTCATGAACCGCCACGTCGCATCGACAAGCGGGTTGACCACGGTGAGCTTCAGGTTGTGTCGCTCGGCGATGGCGCCCCAGTAGTCGACGCTGGCGCCGCCCAGCGGGTCGGCGCCGATGCGGATACCCTCGGCGCTGATCGCATGCAGATCCACGACGTTGGGCAGATCGGCGATGTAAGCGTCGAGGTAGTCGTGACGCTCCGCGGTCTTCAGGGCGCTGGCCAGCGGTATCCGTTTCACATCCTTCAGGCCGTCGCGCAGGATCTCGTTGGCCCGCTTGGCAATTGCACCGGTGGCATCCGTGTCGGCAGGTCCGCCGTTGGGCGGGTTGTACTTGAAGCCGCCGTCACGTGGCGGATTGTGCGACGGCGTGACCACGATCCCGTCGGCCAGATCGCCGTCACGTCCGTCGTTGAAGGTCAGGATGGCATGGCTGACGGCGGGCGTCGGGGTGAAGCGGTCCGCTGAATCGATCATCGCGACGACGTCGTTGGCGGCGAGCACCTCCAGTGCCGAGGCCCACGCGGGTTCGGAGAGCGCGTGCGTGTCACGTCCGACGAACAGCGGGCCGGACGTGCCCTGCGCGTGCCGGTACTCGACGATGGCCTGGGTCGTCGCGACGATGTGTGCCTCGTTGAACGCCGCATCCAGGCTGGAGCCGCGATGGCCCGACGTGCCGAACATCACCTGCTGGTCGACGTTGTCGGGGTCAGGTTCGACGGTGTAGTAGGCCGTGACTACCTGAGCCACATCGATGAGGTCTTCGGGCTGCGCCGGTTGACCGGCGCGGGGGTTGGCCGCCATGGGTCCAGTCTGCTCTGTTTCCGCGCCGCGCACGGCCATGGCGCGGAGAATTCAGGCCGACGGCGACAGTTCGTCGCACTCTCTACGCGAGGAGCGACGTCTGCTCCGACGACGAGTCGGGTACCAGCAGCACCGCTCGGGCGTGTTTGCGAGTCAACTGGTGGGCGACCGACTGGCCGGCGAAGGTGTCGATGAACGAGTGCACGCCGCCCCGCGGTGCGCCGAGGACGATCATCACGGCGTCGACCTGCTCGGCAAGCTCGGCGAGCACATCCGGTGGACGGCCGTGCATAGCGTGGTAAGTCCAGTTCGCGCCGAGTTCGTCCAGCAGCTTTCGTGCGGCGACGGCGTGGGCTTCGACGCTGGCGTGGAACTGCTGTTCGTAATCCCACGCGTCCGGATCGACGGGTAGGTCGGCGACGTCGGCGATGTGCACCACATGCAGGTGCGCCTCCAGATGCCGTGCCAGTTTCACCGCGTAACGCAACGCCGCGGCGCTCGCGGGTTCGCGATCCCAGCCGACCACCAACTCCGCAGAGGTCCGCGTCGTGGATTCGCCAAAGTCTGCCATTGCGGCCGCCCTCCATCGGTCGAGATTCTCAGCGGGTCAGAGCGCCCACACCACAGCCAGTCCGAGCGCGCATGCCGCGACAGATAGCACCAGGGAAACGAGCGCGTTGAGCAACGCAAGCCCTCGCCGGCGTTGCTGGATCAGTCGCACGGTCTCGAAGCTGGCGGTGCTGAAAGTCGTGTAGCCGCCGCAGAATCCGGTGCCCAGCACGGTCTGCCAGGTGCTTGGTTGGTCGTGGAACAGCACCATTCCGGCGAGCATGCCGAGGAACAGCGATCCCGTGATGTTGATGACCACAGTCGCCAAGGGAAAAGGGGATTGCCAGCGCTGTTTCGTCCATGCGTCGAGCAGGAACCGCGTGACGGCGCCCGAGGCTCCCGCGAGGAAGGTGAGGATCGCAATCATGCGGGCGACCTCCTACGGTGCACCGCTGCCATGATCACGATGCCAAGCCAGGCGGTGAACACACCGCCCACGACGCTGAGCAGGCCGTAACTGATGGCGGTTCCGAAGTCGCCGTGTCGGCCCAACAGCACGATCTCCAGTGCGAAGGTGCTGTAGGTGGTGAACGCCCCGCAGAACCCGGTGCCGGCGCAGAGGCGGGCGCGGCGGCGCCAACCCGAGTCCTCGCCGAGACGCGCGAGTCCCTCGAGCAAGCCGCCCAAGGCGAAGGCGCCGCACAGGTTGATCAAGAAGGTCGCCCACGGCCACGATGCGCCATCGTGCGGCAGAGCCTTCTCCACGTAGTAACGCAGCGCTGTTCCGGCGATAGCGCCGAGGAATACCAAGGCCATCGCCGATGGCCGTAGGTGCAGCGGTCGTAGCGGTTTGGCCGGCGCGTCGGGATCCGTCAGCAACTCGGCGTGAGAGTCGGCGGCCGTTGGCAACGTCCCCTCGTCAGGTACGCCCCCGTCGTCGTTCGGGTGCTTCACGCCGGGCGGTTCTGAGCTCATGTGTTAGGTGCCTGATCCATCGCGATGACGGCAGGAACTATCAGCCAATTGGCGGTTCGAGCGACTAGCTCGGGCGAGATCCATCACCACTTCGAAGGACTGTACCGCTCTAGCTGCGGGTATCGCGATATGAGTGGCGGCGCTCCCTCGACCACGCGAGGTAAGGCTACCCTCACCTCGGATTCGGGTGTACCGTCCCACGCCGTGACTTCGTCCAATCCAGAAGCCGTGAGCGCTGCTCTCACCGAGATCCTGCGCGAAGACATGAATGTAGATACCCGCAGGGTCACCAGGGAATCCAGACTGATCGACGACGTCGGGCTCGACTCGGTGGCATTCGCAATTGGAATCGTGGCCATCGAGGACAAACTCGGGGTGGCGCTGTCCGAAGAGGACCTGCTCAGCTGTGGCACCGTGGGCGATCTCGAAGCGGCCATCCTCGCGAAGGTGCCCGCGGCCCACTTGAACTCGTGACCGTGCTGGCCGCGGCACTGTCGGCCGCGATGCGCGGAGCCAGGACCCAGTTATCGGTGCTCGATACCGGCAGCGACAAGTGGATTCACCATCCCTGGCAGGAGGTCCACGCGCGATCGGAGAACGTCGCCGACTGCATCGTCGACGACGGATCCACCTCGGTCGGCCTCGTCGGTGAGCCGACCATCGAGTATCTCGCCGCGATACCGGGCGCTTTCTTCGCGGGCGCGGGACTGTCGATCCTGCCGGGACCCATTCGGCGCGCCGATCCCCTGCAATGGGCGCGGACGACTTGGGACCGGTGGCGCAGCATCGGAGTGACGACGGTGTTCAGCCACGGCGTCGAGTTGGAACTGCTGCGCGAGCAGACCGACGGAATAGTCCTTCACGATCTCGTCGACGTGGCCCACGCCCGCAGATCCACCCCTTTCGAAGGACCCCAGACAGCAGACGTCGCCATCCTGCAGGGCACCGCCGGTTCCACCGGAACTCCACGCACAGCGCAGATTTCGCCCGCCGCCGCCCTGGCCAACCTTCGCGGATTGACCACGCGAATCAATATCGACGGCGACTCCCGACTGCACAGCTGGCTACCCATCTACCACGATATGGGTCTTGCGGTCATGCTCGTATCCACACTCGGGCAGGCAGATCTTTGGCAGGCGCCCACGAAGGCGTTCTCCAGCAATCCATTTGGTTGGCTCGACTGGCTTCACGAGAGCAAGGCCACGATGACCGCGGCGCCCAATATGGCGTTCAACATCATCGGCAAGTACGGCAGCGGCCTCTCCGGTCTCAATCTGAGCAATCTCGGCTACACGCTCAACGGCGGCGAACCCGTCGACTGTGACGGATACACACGTTTCTCCGCAGAGATGGCCCGCTTCGGCTTCAACCCGAATTCACTTGCCCCGTCCTATGGGCTTGCCGAATCTACCTGTGCAGTAACCATTCCCGAGCCGTTCTCAGGTCTTCGTATCGACGAGGTCACCGTGACGACCGATGCGGGCGAATCCACCAGGCGCTTTGCTGTTCTCGGCCACCCGATCGACGGTATGGAGATTCGGGTGAACACCGAGCAGCCTCACGGCACCGAGGTGGCCGATCGTGAGGTCGGAGAGATCGAGATCCGCGGCACGTCACTCATGAACGGGTATGTCGGCGTGGCGCCGGTTGATTTTCGCGACTGGCTGCCCACCGGGGATCTCGGATACCTGACCGACGAGGGGCTCGTCGTCTGTGGCCGCGCGAAGGAACTCATCACGGTGGCGGGACGCAACGTGTTCCCCAACGAGATCGAACGCATTGCCGGCCAAATCGACGGCGTGCGTGACGGTTGCGTGATCGCGATCGGCACCGGTGAGGCGACCGCACGACCGCGACTGATCATCACCGCGGAGTTCAAAGGCGAGGACGAACCCGCAGCGCGCAGTGCCGTGGTTGCCCGCGTCGCATCCGAATGCGGTGTGGTGCCCGCCGATGTGGTGTTCGTCAAACCCGGTGCGCTGCCACGCACGTCCTCGGGCAAGCTGCGCCGGTTGGAGGTCAAGCGCAGCATCGAAGGAGCCAGCCGATGACCGTCGACCTCCCTGTGGACGAGGACTACTGCGAGCTGCTCGAGCGCGTCTTCGACGACCGGGTGACGAAGTGGACGGCCGAGGCCGAAGAGACCGAGCGCTTTCCCCGCCAGCTCATCGAATACCTCGGTGAATCAGGTGTTTTCGCCGCCAAGTGGCCGGAGGGCCAGCAGCAGTCAGACGTCGCGAAGGTGATCGCGCTGGCGCGCAAGCTCGGAACCCTGGGGTCGGCAGGCATCGGCGTCGGCGTGGGACTGCACGACTCGGCGATCGCGATCCTGCGGCGGTTCGGCAAGTCGGATTACCTGCGCAACATCGCCGAGCAGGCGATCCGCGGCGAGACCGTGCTGTGCATCGGCGCCTCCGAACAGTCCGGTGGATCCGACCTGCAGATCGTCGGCACCGAGGTCCGGTCGATCCGGGACGGATTCGAAGTCAAGGGCATCAAGAAGTTCGTGTCGCTATCCCCAGTCGCCGACCACGTCATGGCGGTGGCCCGCAATGTCGACCATGATCCGAACAGCAAGCACGGCAGCGTGGTCGTCGTCGCCGTCCCGTTGGCGCAGTGCGAAATTCAGCCACAGTACCGCAAGGTCGGTGCCGGTCCGCTGGACACCGCCGCCGTGCACATCGACACGTGGGTGCCCACCGACGCATTGGTCGCACGTGCGGGCATCGGCCTGGCCGCGATCTCCTGGGGACTGGCGCAGGAGCGGATGTCGGTGGCGGGACTGGTGTCGACGTCGGCTCAGCGCGTCATTGGAATCACGCTGGCGCGCATGATGACTCGCCGACAGTTCGGCCATACCTTGTATGAGCATCAGGCACTGCGGCTGCGCATGGCCGACCTGCAGGCACGCGTCGACATGCTGCGTTTTGCGCTGGACGGAATCGCGGCGACGGGCAAGCTGGATCTCCGCGCCGCTGCGGCCATGAAGGTCAACGCGGCCCGCCTGGGCGAAGAGGTGCTCAACGAATGTATGCACATCTTCGGCGGCTCGGGCTATCTGGTGGACGAGACACCGCTGGGCCGATGGTGGCGCGATATGAAGCTGGCGCGCGTCGGCGGCGGCACCGACGAAGTGCTGTGGGAGTTGGTCGCCGCGGCGATGAAGCCCGACTACGACGGCTACGCCGAGTTCAACCAGCTGCCCTAGGCCTTGCTGGCCTAGGCCTTGGCGAGGTTGACGAGGAACTCGATGGTTCCTGTCGGTTCAACGGTCACGAACCCGGCGAAATCCGGTGGCGTGACGTTGAAGTCGGTCCAGGTCACCGGGACAGAGCCGGCGGCGACAATGGTCGCACCTCTCCGCTGCACGTCGACCTTCGCTGTGATGTCGCGTGACACACCCTTGACCGTGAGACTGACCGGGACGTCGAGGGTCACCGGTGCCCCGGTCTCGGGTACTGCGGCGACGTCGACAGGCTGCGTGACGCGCAATTCGGCGGTCGGGAACTTGGCGGTATCGAGGATGTCCTCACCACGAAATTGATTGTCGCGCGAGCTTTCCGGTGAAGTGATCGACGCCACGTCAACGGTGAACGTCGCCGACTCCAGCTTCTCCGCGGTCACTACGGCATCGCCGGTGACCTTCGGAGTCCGACCGTTTACGGTCAGCGGGGAGCCGCGCAGTATTTCGTCCACGCGATAGCCCGCCTGTGTCCGCGTGGCGTCGTCATCCGGCCCCGGCACCACCGTCCACATCCCGTTGACGTCGGTGGTCGCCGCCTCGCTCTGGCCGGGCAGCGCCAACTCGGCATCGGCTTCACCGGCGATGAATTCGCGATAGGCCCACGGACCGGCAGTGAAGCCGACGACGGCAAGAACGATCAGGATGCCGAGCGCCCATAGCGCAGCCTTCTTCATGGCAGGGAACGCTAGCCGATCTCAGGGGCATCCGACGGCGAACGCGGCAGCGCGTAAAGCGCCATTCGCCGATTCGACATGTCGTGCTCGCCGAGGAATACACCGCCCGCGTACTCGCACACCGCGCGCGCTGCTGCGTTGCGATGATCTGGGTCGAACATGATGCGACGGCAACAGGGTTCGAGTTCGAAGATGTTGGCGACCAAGCGCGGCAACATGATCGGCGCGATCCCGCGGTTGACGAATCGCATCTCCGCGATCGCCGCGTGCACGCCGATGTCGTGCGGATCCGCGTCATACCGAGGAGCGATCGAATCCTTAGCCGCTCGATACAGCTCGACGTAGACGAAGTCCTGGCCGCGGAAACTACCGATGAACGGCCGCGAGTAGTCACCGTCGAGTTGCGCTTGCAGGTAACGCCGCCAGCGCTGCGGCGGCCAGTCGTACTCCCACGCCTCCACCAGGTGCGGGCGGTTCATCCACGCCGAGATCATCTCGGCGTCTGCGGTGGCGTCGGCCAGCCTGACGCGGTACGGCTCGCCCAGAGCAGGCGTCGGCGGTGCACCTACGGCGCGGACCTCGTCGGAAATCGACGTCAGCTCGCGCGGCAAGACGGGTGACGGGGCCTCGTCAATGTCGGTCATCGCCCGCCGAGCCTACCGGAGCCACTGAGGGTAGGTTTACCTACCTTCTCGCCGCGGATGATGCAGGGCAGAAGTCCAGCGTGTCGACATCGTCGAAACCCATCCCGCGGCGACTGCCGCGTCTTCGGGCGGCCCTTGAGCACGCCGGGCGCGAATCACCCGAACAGTTCGTCGATCGCCTTCTGCTCCAACTCAATCCATTTGGCGACATGCTCACGGACCTGCGCGACTTCTTCCTCGTCGAAGTGCCGGGCCCCATCAGGTGTCATCCGGCAGATATCCATCGGACCGCCGATGCTCGGCGAGGAGGTGTCCAGAGTGTCAAGTACCCGCAGGGCTGCCACGACGCCGTAGTCGATACTGCGCTTGGACATCTGAAAATGGGCGAGCAGCGCGTAGGCCTGCTGGGCCATCGGCGAGCCACTGCCGACTGCCTGAAAGCCGGTCTCTTCGTGATGTCCGATCAAGCCGTGCGGATCGATGTCGACGATGAACGGCTTGCCGTCGGAGTAGCCCGCGGCCAACATGTACGTCGCTGGTGTCGCACCGGGTTTCCCACCGGGAACCTCTGGGATGAACGAGCTGTAGTGCTGCTCCAGCACAGGCACGACGCGCTGCTGGAGGGCGTGCCCGACATCTGGCGCTTCGACGATCGCGTCCGCCTCGGCATCGAAGATCTGCTCGAGGTCGAACAGCACGGCCCGAGATCCGCTCCCACCCCACGCCGCGTGCTTGCCGAGTGCGTGCAGTTTCTGGGCTGGATAACTCACTGCACGCACGGGATCGGTGATCTGCGAGTCCGACGCCATCACCAGCCCATCGGCACACCGCAATGCGAGAACGACCGTCACACCTCACCTCTTACCCAGATGGCGTTCGTCTCACTCTGCACCGTGGAATCGTGAAGGGATGGATGTCGACCGCGTGGCCGAACTTCAGCGCTGGCAGGACTCCGGAGCTTTGTGGGAGGTGCTCGCCCGAGTGGGCGGCTCTGTCACCGTGGCATTGTTGCGGTGCGACGGCGGTGAGGAAATGGAACGGTTCACCTCCGACGATCCTCGTCTCCTGGAGTTCATCGGCGACCGGCGCAGCAGCGACGAGCAATGAAAGCCACGAAAGCCCCGCCCAAAAAAGGACGGGGCTTCCGCTGACGTGACATCAGAACGGCGCGGTTCTGAAACCACCTTCCCACTGAACGCCCCAGGCGTTCAGCTCACTGTTCCACTCCACCGGGAGCCACGGCGCCCAGTACGGCGGCGGCGGAGCAGGTGGCGCCCACACCGGCACGAAGCCACGATGCCCCGGCGGCGGAAGGCCGCGCTGCCCGGGCGGCAGGGGATTACCCGGCCCGCCGACATTCACCCCCGGACCTGGACCGGGCCACGGCGGACCCGGCCACTTCGGATCGGCGTTGCCGACACCCGCGCCAATCCCCAGTGCACCGCCTGCCACAGCACCGGCACATAGGGCCGCTAGGACGGTTTTCTTGACACTCATCAGGTCGACTCCTTCGATCTGCACGCCCGCGACTTGCGGAAATGCTGGTCAGTTTCGACCCCCGACGTCACCAGGCTACCCACGGGCAGCTACGGCCTAAACGCCTGCTCGACGCACCAGATCCACAAATGCTGCCAGCGCCGCATCGACCCCATTGCGATCGTCCGTGGCGACCAGATCGAGCAACAGACCCCGCGCGACGGCCAGACCCAGACGCATCATCGCGGGATCGACTGCCCGGGCGGCGTCGTCGGTCAGCCAGTCGTTCACAGCGCCGGGCAGCATTCCGGAGAAGGGCGCCTCGCCCTGTGCGCCGCGCGCGTAGCACTCGAAGAACAGGCGCTCGAAGGGGCGCAGTTCAGGCCTGCGCAGGTCGGCCCACATCGCCCCGATGGCGTCGGCTGGTTCGGTGGGCAGGTCACTCATCATCGACATCTGGCGACGTTCAACCTCCCCGACAATCGCGAGCAGCAGTTCGTTCCGTGAGCCGAAGTGGTGCAACAGCATCCGATGGCTCGTCCCGACCGCCGCTGCAACGTCGCGCAATGACCTGTCACCGATCCCGCGCGCAGCGAATTCCGCGACCACTGCGTCAAGCAGTTCTTGGCGGCGTTCGAGGTCAGGAGGCCGGGCCATTGAGGTGGTATGACTGCTCGCTTCGCGCTTTCAGGCCTGCGGCCTCCAACTCGAGGTATCTCCGCGTCAGTCGGCGCATGAGCAGCCCGACCAAAGCCCCAATCGGTCCGCCCTGGTCGATCTGCTGACGTACTCGGGTACGACCGTCGGCGAGCGCCTCGATGTCATGGCTCGCCTTGGTCAGCCCACCGGGCGAACGCTGGACCCACGTCCATGACCTGCCCGGTTCGACATCCGTGACCTCCCAGACGAGCTTCGGCATGCGCGGCTGCTTGATCTCGAACCGTTTGCCCACGGAGATGCCGGGTCCGTCGAGCGCGACCAGGCGGGTGACGGAGGCCGTCCATTCGGGCCAGCGTTCGACGTCGCTGAAGACATCCCAGACGACTGTGGCCGGTGCGTCGATCTCGACGCCATCGTCGGTAATCATGTACCAAAAGGTACATGAACTATCGCCGGCACGGAAGTACCCAGCTGCCCGCAAACAACGAAAGTGCATGCGGAAACGGCTGGACCGCCATTACCGTCGAGCAGACAGCTGAATCTCGATCAGTTGATGCACGAAAGGCCTTCCATGGCTACGAACTCCTTGGCAACGACGTCAACCGGCTATGCGAACGTCGGCTTCGACAGACGCTGGACGTAATCACACCGCATGGAAAACTCTTCCGCCGACGCCGTATTCAATAGGCTAAGTCGCCGTGAGGTCGCACTCGATCTCGTCGAGGCAGTCGAGGACGAGGTCGTCGACTCCGTCGGTACTGTCCCTTTGCCGACCGCCGAGCCGGCGCTCCTCCTGCAGAAGATGGAGAACAAGCTCGTCCGGCATCATCTGGCGAAACCGGATGTGTTGAGCGACGAGGAATTACGCAGGCTGCGTTACATCCTCAACTTCGCCCGACTCGCCGATTTCGAGCCCGGGGCTGCGGGGCCCGGCGGCAGACGCGGACGTGGCGACGTCTCGGTGGGCGGTGAAGTGGCGCCGTGGCGCGCCAGGGTGGCCGATTCGCTGTACGGCCCGCTGCGTGAGGAACGTGACCCGGCAAAGTCATTGGCGAAGGCACGCGATGTCCTTGCGAAACTGACCGACGACCAGGACGAGCAACGTCGTCAGCTGATCGACAATCACGGGAACGACTTCTCTCCCGCCGAACTCGATGCCGAGGTCGGATACAAGAAACTCGTCACCGTGCTCGGCGGCGGTGGCGGTGCGGGGTTTGTCTATATCGGCGGCATGCAACGACTGCTCGAGGCCGGTCAGGTCCCGGACTACATGATCGGCTCGTCGTTCGGATCGATTATGGGCAGCGTCGTGGCCCGCGCTCTGCCGGTGCCCATCGAGGAATACGTCGCGTGGGCCAAGACCGTGTCGTACGGCGCGATCCTGGGCCCCGAGCGCCTTCGCCGCAGACACGGGCTGGCCGGTGTGTTTTCGTTACGCTTCGACCAGTTCGCCGATGCGCTGTTCAGACGCGCCGACGGCGAGCGAATACGGATGTCGGACTTGGCGATTCCGTTCGACGTCGTGGTCGCCGGGGTGCGCAGGCAGCCGTATGCGGCTCTGCCGTCGCGGTTTCGCCGCCCGGAACTGGCGGCGTTGCAGATGCGGACACTGCCCTTCCTCCCTATCGGTATCGGGCCTCAGGTAGCGGCGCGGTTGTG
Source organism: Mycobacterium sp. 29Ha (assembly GCF_032883055.1). Lineage (NCBI taxonomy): Bacteria > Bacillati > Actinomycetota > Actinomycetes > Mycobacteriales > Mycobacteriaceae > Mycobacterium > Mycobacterium sp. 29Ha. The sequence continues at coordinate 112,327 of NZ_JAMQTI010000017.1, read as the reverse complement.
GCAGGTGTCTGCATTCATCGACCTGCGGGTCGTCAAGCCGGTCGTCATCGGCGACAACGACCAGACTCGCCAGTTCGACGTCGTCGACGCGGCATCCTTTTCGTCGGCCATTCCCGGTGTGCTGCACCATGAAACGAGCGATCCGCGGATGGTCCCGTTGCTCGACGCGCTGTGTGAGGACAAGGAGGTCGCCGCTTTGGTCGACGGTGGCGCCGCGAGCAACGTGCCTGTCGAGCTGGCGTGGAAGCGGGTCCGCGACGGCAGGCTCGGCACCCGCAATGCCTGCTATCTCGCATTCGACTGCTTTCACCCGCAATGGGATCCCCGCCACCTGTGGCTCGTCCCGATCGCCCAGGCGGTTCAGTTGCAGATGGTGCGCAACGCTCCGTATGCCGACCACCTGGTGCGCTTCACGCCGACGCTGTCGCCCGCGAATCTCGCACCGTCGGCGGCGTCCATCGACCGCGCCTGCGCGTGGGGGCGTAAGAGCGTTGACAAGGCCATCCCCGTGACGACGGCGCTACTTCAGCCGACGTGGTGGGAAGGTGACCGGTTTGCGGCCCCTGACGCCGAGCCCGCCCACCCGGCATCGGTGGCGTCGCCGATGAGCGCGGTGATGGCGGCGACCCACGAGCCCGCGAACCGCTTGGCGCGGTGGCGAAATCGACGCCTGACGTGATTCGGGTCGCCGTCAGATGACCGAAACCGTTGCGGTGATCGGCGCCGGGCCCGGGGGGCTCGTCACGGCACGGTGGCTGTGCTCGCAGGGGTTCGAGCCGACGATCTTCGAGCAGCAACCTCAGCTGGGCGGGCAGTGGACCGGTCTGCCGGGTTTCAGCGGTGTGTGGCCGGCCATGTACACCAACACCAGTCGCGTGTTGACGGCCTTCAGCGACCTGGAGCACGACGGCGACCAGACGTTCCTGTCCAACCGCGACGTCCTCGCCTACCTGAACCGGTACGCCGACATGTTCGGTCTCAGGGCACGGATCCGGTTTGGACGGCAGGTGAACCACGTCAGCCGTATCGACACCCGTTGGCGCGTAACACATGACGGAGGCGAAGAGCCGTTCGACCGGGTGGTGTTGGCATCCGGCAGGTTTCGGTCCCCCGCAATCCCCGACGTTCCTGGCGTCGAGACGTTCACCGGCTCCGCAGGCGCGATGTCGACGTTCGACTATCGGGGAGCGAATCCCTACGTGGGTAAGCGCGTTCTGGTGGCGGGCTGCGCGGTCAGCGCCCTGGACATCGCCACGGAACTCGCACGACTCGGCGCCACGCGCGTCGTCGTCACCCAGCGAAAGCAACGCTATGTCCTTCCGAAATTCGCCGCAGGCGTCCCGTCCGACCACCGGATCTTCACGCGATACGGCGCCTTGGCGAATGAGACCCTTCGACCGGCCGAGGTCGAGCGCCAACTCAAGGAGATCGTGGTCGAAGCCAACGGAAGCCCCGAGCAGTACGGTGCGCCGGCACCGAACTCTTCACTGTTCGCCGCCGGTGTCACCCTCAACCAGGGGTATCTCCCATTGGTCGCCGAAGGCCGAATTTCCGTGCGGCCGTGGATGACGAAGATCGACGGGACGAACGTGAGCTTCGAAGACGGACACGTCGAGGAATTCGACGGGCTTCTGTTCGGGACGGGGTTCGCACTGGATCTGCCGTTTCTCAGCGACGACATCCGCACCATTTTCGACGTCGACGCGGTGCACCTGGACTCCGACCGTTTCACCTTCCATCCTGACCTTCCGGGCCTGGCGATGGTGGGCATGTGGGATCAGTCCGGTGGATACTTCGTGCCGCTGGAACTTCAGGCCCGCTGGGTCGCCTACACGTGGGGCGGTACCGCGCCGCCATTCGACGAGAGAGCGCAGCGTGAGGCGATCGCCGGCTACCGCGCGAGACGCGGACTGTCCCAGAAGACCCGGATGAACCTGGTGGCAGTGGCCTTTGCGCGCGCAGCCGGTGTGGAGCCGCAACTGGAGGACTGGCCGAATCTGCGCAGAGCATTGCTGTTCGGTCCGCTCGCGCCGAGCTGTTTCCGGCTCGAAGGCCCCGACGCACTCCCCGAAGCGTCTGCGCGGTTCGCGCGCGACGCCGCTGCGTTTGGCGCCATCACGTCCAACGAGATGACCGAACGGGAGAGTCGCTATTGGTCGCAGGTGGCCACGCGCTAAGCGTTCAGCGCGTGGGAAGGCCGATGGCCTTTTGCTCCATGTAGGCGTGCAGCCCGCGGAGTCCGCCGCCTTCCCGGCCCAATCCGCTCTGTTTGAATCCGCCGAACGGGGCATCGCCTGGGCCACAACCGTTCACGGCAATCTGCCCGGTGCGAACGCGGCCGGCCACGGCGAACGCGCGGTCGATGTCGCTTCCCCAGACCGCGCCCGAGAGTCCGTACTGCGAGTTGTTGGCGATCGCGACCGCATCGTCGTCGTCGGTGTAGCGCAGCACCGATAGCACTGGCCCGAACACTTCTTCCTGGGCGATCACCGAGTCCGGAGTGACGCCGGTCAAGATCGTCGGCTCGAAGTAAAAGCCCTTGTCCCGGCCCGGCGGGCGTCGGCCGCCCGCCACCACGGTGGCACCTTCGTCGATTGCCGCGGAGACGTGAGCCGCAACTCTCGCCAATTGAGCCCGACTGATGAGCGGGCCCATCTGTGTCTCGGGATCCGTTGGATCACCGACTTTTACGCGTCCGACCAGTTCGACGAGCCCGTCGACGACCTCATCGTGTAGCGGTGCGGGCAGCAGCAGTCGGCTCTGCAGGATGCATGCCTGGCCTGCATGCAACGAGCAGGCCTCGAACAGCAGGCGTTCCAGCAGTTCGTCGGTCACCTCGACATCGTCGAGGAGAACGACCGCCGACTTGCCGCCGCACTCGAGAAGGATGCGCTTCATGGTCGTGCTTGCGGCGGCCATGATCTCCCTGCCGACGGCCGAACTGCCGGTGAAGCTCACCATGTCGATCCGCGGGTCGGTCGTCAACAGCTTGCTTGCCTCAATGCCGCTCGGCGTCACGACATTGACGGTCCCTGGCGGAATATCGGTGTGCTCATCGATGATTCGAGCCAGCGCCAAGCCGGCGATCGGGGTCAGCGGCGACGGCTTGAGCACCACGGTGTTGCCGGCGGCCAGCGCCCGGCAGACCTTCATCACGTTGAGGCTGTGCGGAAAATTCCATGGGGTCAGGATCGAGACGACTCCCTGCGGCTCGTACCGAAGCAGCGTGGTGCTGGCCGCTCCGTCCGCGCTGATGGTCTCGTCGGTGAGCTGCGTGGCGAGTTCACCGGAACGGTTCGCGGTCAACGCCGGTGCGTCGATCTGGATCGCCCGCTCGTTGGCCAGACAACCCCACTCGGACTGCGAAAGCGCGAAAAGCTCGTCGGCGTGCTCGGTGAGCGCGGCGCCCAACTGCGTCAGGCATCGTGCCCGGTTCTCTGCCGACGCGTGTGCCCATGGCCCCGAGTCGAATGCGCGCCGCGCAGCGGAGATCGCGGCGTCGACGTCCGCCAGGCCTGCGTCCGGAGCCCGGGCGATCACTTCTTCGGTGGCCGGCGAGATGTCGTCATATCGGCCCGCCTGCGGCTCCACCCACTGGCCGTCGAGGTACAGCGGGTATGAGTCGATCAGCGGACGCGCGTTGACCACGTCAATTGCCCGTCTCTGCTTCGAACACCCACGATCCTCGACGCAGCACGCCGACCACCATGAGGTCGGCGTCGAGCACCACCAGATCAGCGGAGGCACGGGCGACAAGGCCCGAGTCAGGAAGGCCAAGTGCGCGCGTCGGGTTGATCGACGCTTGACGCACCGCGGCCATCAACGCCTCGTCACGACCAAGCCCGCTGTGCTGCACGGCGAAGCGGAACTGATGGTCCATGGTCGCAGTGCTGCCCGCGATGGTCGGCGTTCCGGACACGCGCGCCACTCCGTCCACGACGTCGACTTCCAGCGGACCGAGCTGATAGGCACCGTCGCTCATTCCTGCCGCCGAGATCGCGTCGGTGATCAGTGACACCCGATCGGGCCCCGCGCTGTGCGAAACATGTCGGTAGAGCGCGGGGTCGACGTGCACACCGTCGGTGATCAGTTCGACGGTCACACGGGAGTCTTCCAGAAGCGCGATGACCGGGCCGGCTTCGCGGGTGTTGATCGGACGCATCGCGTTGAACAGGTGCGTGGCCACCGTCGCACCCGCCTCGATCGCCGCGCGGGTCTGGTCGTAGGTCGCGTCTGTATGTCCCACCGCGGCCACTACTCCCGCGTCGACGATCCGCTCTATCGCCGCACGTGCCCCTTCACGTTCGGGCGCGATCGTGATCATGCGTATGGTCCCCGCGGCGGCCTTCAGTACGCGGTCGATCTCCTCAGGGTCGGGGTCGCGCATCAGGGCGGGCTGGTGGGCACCGCACCGCACCGTCGAGAGCCACGGACCCTCGAGGTGAATTCCGTCGAGCAGGCCGTCACGGACATCAGCTGCCAATCCGGTTACCTGATGCAGTAAGTCATCGGGGGCGGCCGTGACCAACGACGCGACCAGCGTGGTGGTGCCGTGCCTACGATGAAAGTCGACAGCCGTGGACGTATCCGTGCGCAGGGCCGCCGAGAAGTTCGTCCCTCCCCCGCCGTGGACATGCGTGTCGACGAAACCCGGCACCACCGTGACAGCGCCGAGATCTCGGTCCGCCGGACGTGGCGGTGTACCCGCCCCGACGGCGCCGACGCGTGCATCGGATACGTCAATCCATCCCGGCCGCAACAGTTCTCGGCCCGTAAGTAGCGTGTCGGCGGTAAGCAGCACTCAGATGTCCTGCCATACCGGCTTGGATCGGTAGGTCTCGCGGTAGTAGTCGACGAGCTGGAGTCGTTGGGCCGCCGCGCCGTCCAACAGCACCGTGACATGCGGGTGTAGCTGCAAGATCGTCGCGGGCCACATCGCGCTGACCGGGCCTTCGACGAGCTGATGCACGGCTTCTGCCTTCTGCCGGCCCGTCGCCACCAGAATCAGGTGACTCGCCTCCAATATGGTCGCCAGCCCCTGCGTAAGGCAATGGGTCGGCACCGCGTCGACATCACCGCCGAAAAAGCGGGCATTGTCAATCCGGGTCTGTCTGGTCAGGGTCTTGATGCGAGTGCGCGACCCCAACGAGGAACCGGGCTCATTGAACGCGATGTGGCCATCCGTGCCGATACCGAGGATCTGCAAATCGACACCGCCGGCGTCACGGATGGCAGCCTCGTACTCCGCGCACGCGGCGGTGATGTCGGCGGCGAGCCCATCGGGTCCATGTACGGCGCGGGGGGCGAAGTCGACTTTGGAGACGAAGACCTCGTCGATGACATTGCGATAGCGCTGCGGATGATCGGCGGGCAGGCCGACGTACTCGTCGAGCGTGAAACCGCGTGCCTCACGGAAGGAGACCGTGCCGCTGTCGCAGCGACGCGCGAGTTCGTCGTAGATCGCCAGCGGCGATGATCCGGTGGCCAGACCCAGTACTGCATCCGGTTTTCGATCGAGCAGCGCGACCACCGCGTCGGACCCGACGGCGCCGATCTCGGCGGCATCCTGCAGGATGATGACTTCCATCTATTTGTTCGCGATGAAAAGTTTTGTCCCGGAGGGAATCTGCGCACCCTCGAGAACCGCTTCGGCAGGGACCACATTGTCCGGTTCGCGTTCGTCCATCACGACGACGGGGACGATCGGATTGAGGCCTTTCGCCACGACCGACGCGACGTCATAGGTGATGACCACCTGGCCGGCGGTGACACTGTCACCTTGGCTCAGATGGGCGGTGAAGCCGTCGCCCTTCAGTTGAACGGTGTCCAGGCCGAGGTGGACCAGCACGCCGACGTTGTCCGGCGTCATGACGATGTAGGCGTGCGGCATGAGTTTCAGCAATTTCCCGCTGACCGGCGCGACCGCCTCGATCATCTCGTGCGGAGGGTCGACAGCCGCACCGTGGCCCACCATGCCTGCCGAGAACACCGGATCGGGCACTTCGGTGAGCGGAACTGCCCGGCCGCCGACCGGCGCGAAAACCTGAGTCGTACCCACGTCGAGACTCCTTCTGCTCGTGCGCACCAACAATACGAGCGTGCCGGAAAGAGAGGCTGGGCTTCGGCGTTTCCTCTAAGCTTCCGCTGAGCTTTGACGGCTTGCGCGATCGGGGCAGAGGAGGTCTGGACGAGATGAGCGGCCCATCGAAACCCGCCGGTACACAGGCGAAGTCGGGTCTTCGCTTCCCAGGATTTGCGCAGCTGCAGCGCCTGGGCAAGAGCCTGATGCTGCCGATCGCGGTCCTTCCCGCGGCAGGCATCCTGCTTCGGCTCGGTCAGCCCGACCTGCTGGGCCGAATCGAAACCCCCGTCATCGGCGACTTCTTCAAGGCCATGAGCGCGGCGGGCGATGCCCTCTTCAGCAACCTGCCGCTGCTGTTCGCCGTGGGTGTGGCGATCGGTTTCGCCAAGAAAGCCGACGGTTCCACAGCACTGTCGGCCGTCGTCGGCTACCTGGTGATGGAGGCGGTCTTCAAGACCATGTCACCGATCGTCCTGGCCGGTGAGCTGGACAAGGCGGGCGAGCAGGCCCAGATCAACTACAGCGTGTTCGCCGGCATCGTGATCGGCCTGGTGACGGCATGGCTCTTCGACCGCTATCACACCATCCAGCTGCCGTCCTACCTCGGCTTCTTCGGCGGCAGGCGGTTCGTTCCGATCGTGGTGTCGCTGGCGAGCCTGTTCATCGCCTTCGCGATGAGCTACTTCTATCCGATCTTCGACGCAGGGCTGACCAGCCTCGGCGAGTTCATCGGTGGCGCGGGCGCCTTCGGTGCCTTTGTGTATGGGTTCGCCAACCGCATGCTCATCCCGTTCGGTCTACACCACATCCCGAACTCTTACATCTGGTTCCTCTACGGCGACTACCAGCCGCCCGGCGGCGAAGCCGTCACCGGCGAACTGACCCGATTCGCCGCGGGCGATCCGACTGCCGGCATCCTCACCTCGGGCTTCTACCCCATCCTGATGTTCGGGCTGCCCGCCGCAGCGCTCGCGATGATCCACGTCGCGAACAAGAAGCAACGTAAGGTCGCGGTCGGCATCCTGGCTGCCGCGGCACTGACGGCGTTCCTGACCGGCGTGACCGAACCCCTCGAGTTCGCGTTCATGTTCGTGGCGTTCCCGCTCTACATCATTCACGCGGTGCTCACCGGGCTGTCGCTGGCCGTCGCCTACCTGCTCGACATTCACCTCGGTTTCTCGTTCTCGGCCGGTCTCATCGATCTGCTGCTGTACGGCACCGCTCCCGCGGCGAAGAACATTCCCCTGCTGATCGGCATGGGGTTGGTCTTCTTCGTCGTCTACTACGTGTTGTTCCGGTTCGCAATCACGAAGTGGAACCTGCGGACGCCGGGACGTGAACCGGAAAGCGAGTTCGAGGCGGAGGAACAAGCCAACCTCGGCGAGGGCGCCGATTCTTCGACTGCGGTGTCGGCGAGCGGCGCCACCGCCACGTTGACCGCGCCCGCCAGGACGGACAGCAAGGCCGAGCAGGTCATCGCGGCGTTCGGCGGACGGGACAACCTCGTCAACGTGGACGCCTGCATCACCCGCCTGCGCGTGGAGGTTTCCGACAAGGACAAAGTGGACCAAGCCCGCCTGAAGAGACTCGGCGCTGCGGGTGTCGTCGAGGTCGGCAACAGTGTTCAGGCGGTGTTCGGCACTGATGCCGAGGCGTTGAAGAACGACATCAACGAGATCCTGTAGCCGCGTACTTGTCGATCAGCTGCTGCTTGTACAACTTTCCAGCATCCGTGCGGGGAAGGTTCGGCTCGAACGAGATGGACCGGGGACACTTGTAGTGGGCCAGCCGGTCTTGCAGCCAGGCGATCAGGTCGTCGGCAAGAGCGTCGTCCGCGCGGGCGGGATCGTTCAGTTGGACCACGGCTTTGACGGATTGACCCATGACGTCGTCTGGAATTCCGAAAACCGCCGCATCGACCACGAGCGGATGGCTGATCAACATGTTCTCCGTCTCCTGCGGATAGATGTTGACGCCGCCGGAGATGATCATGTGGTTGCGGCGGTCGGTGAGATAAAGATAGCCGTCATCGTCGACGTATCCGACGTCGCCGACCGTGACCCAACCCTCGGCACTGCGCGAATCCGCTGTCTTAACTTGATCATTGAGGTATTCGAACGGATAGCCGCCCTCGTAATAGACTTCGCCGACCTGGCCCGTCGGCAGCTCGGCACCACCTTCGTCGAGAATGTGCGGCACCCCGAGCATCGGCTTGCCGACCGACCCGGGCCGCTCGAGCCATTCCTCGGCGCGGATGAACGAGATGCCCGCACCTTCCGATGATCCGTAGTATTCGTCAACAATCGGACCCCACCAGTCGATCATCTGGCGCTTGATCGCCGGCGGACATGGTGCCGCGGCGTGGACGACGCGCAGCAGGCTCGACAAGTCGTAGGTCCGCCGCGTTTCCTCGGGCAGGCGCAACATCCGGACGAACATCGACGGTACGAACTGAGCGTGCGTGACGCCGTACCGCTCAATACTTTCCAGCGCCTGTTCGGCATCGAAGCGTTCCATGACCACCGTCGTCGCGCCGACAGCCTGCGCGGCCATCGTCCACATCGCGGGCGCCGTGTGATAAGTCGGTGCGGGGCTCAGGTACACCGAATCCTCGCTCACGCCGAGGGCTTCGAACACCGGTGTCGACAGGGTTGCGCGCGCAGAGCTCAGCGGACGCCGAATTCCCTTGGGGCGCCCCGTGCTGCCCGCCGAGTACTGCAGCAACAGCCCGTCGCACTCATCGACGATCGGTGTCGAGGCCTCGGTGGCCACACACTCCGGGTAGCGCTGCCAACCGTCGAGTTCGTCATCGACGATCACCGCAACGGCGAGCGATTCGATCGGCAGCTCCTCGCAGACTGGCCGCATCGCCGATGACGAAATGACAGCCTTGGCGCCGCTGTCGCTCACGATGTAGGCGATCTCAGACGCGAAGAGATGCGTGTTGACCAACGTGTAGTAGAACCCGCTGCGCCTCGCCGCCCACATCGCGGCGTGTATGTGTTCGTTGTTCTCCATCAGGATGGCGACGGTGTCGCCGGCCCTCAGTCCGGCGCGGCGGAGAAAATGAGCGAGCCGGTTCGCCCGCGCCTCCAATTCGGTGAATGTCACGACCACTCCGGAAGGGTGAAGCACGACAGCGGGTTTCGTCGATCCGACATGATCGCGAAGCTGCATGGGTTTCGCCTGGCCGATCAGCGCGTGGCGTCGCGGAACGCCTCGACGAGAGACGACATGACCTCGAGCGCCCGATCGGGGTCGGCGGTCAGCGATGCCGGGAACCGGACGTCGGTGGCACCTGCCTCGACCAGGGCGGGAACAGCGGCGGCGGAAGCCGCATAGTCGATCGATCCGTCGTCACCCTTCACGACGCGCGCGACTCCCTGCACCTGCAGATCGGTGGGGTCGCCACCGAACTCGACGATCTTGTCCTTCATCGCAGCGATCGCACCCGGGATGTCCGCATAGGCCGAACCCCACGGGATCCACCCGCTTCCGAAGCGTGCGATCCGGCGTGCCACGGCGTTGTTGACGGTTCCGCTGATCCACAGCGGAACACCGCCTGGTTGCACCGGTTTGGGCATCTGGTGGATGCCATCGAAGCTGAGCTCAGCTGAATCGTAGGACGCCCGCTGTTGCGTCCAGAGGGCCTGGCAGACCTCGAGCGTGTGGTCGAGTAGACGTCCGCGATCCTTGAACGACAAACCCGCTGCTTCGTACTCCTCGCGCTGCCAACCGACTCCGACGCCCAGATCCACTCGACCACCGGAAATCGCGTCCAGGGTGGCGAGTTGCTTGGCCAGGACCGCCGGCCGCCGCAGCGCCGCCAGCAGGATTGCGGTGCCGAGCCTGATGCGGGTCGTTACGGCCGCGATCGCGGTCAACACGATCAGCGGTTCCAGCCATGCGCCGTCGGGTCCGGTCGGCTGCTTACCGCCCGCCTGGCCGCCGAGGGATGGATCTGCATACGCGTCCAGGTTCTCCCCGAAAACGAGGTGGTCGGACACCACGAGCCGGTCGACGCCGGCGGCATCCATCGCCTGCGCCAGTTGCAGCGTCGCGCGCCAGTCGTGCTGGGGAGCGTCGGAGTATGTCGTCAAGTACAAGGAGAGTTCGGGTGTGCGCACTGTTACGCCTCATTCATGGGACCAAGGGGTTTCCCACGTGTCTATCACCGCTGCCGTTGCCAACGGTCTACGGGACACCACGTGGTGCCCTCCGGCCGGCCAGCCGATCGTCAACAACGTCGCGATCTTCCAGTCATCCGGGATGCCGATGGATGCGCGCAGTTCCGCTTCGCAGTGACCGTGCCACAAGGTGATGGCCGCCCCGAGACCCTGGGCACGCGCGGCGAGCAAGAAGTTCTGGACGGCGGGAAATATCGACCCGGCCTGCTGCATTTCGGTGGTCCCTCGCTGGGGCTGGACGCAGAACAACACGAGTTCCGGGGCGCCACCGCCGACCTCCATGTGTTCGGCCATGGCTCGAAGGACACGCGACTTCGGGTCGTCAGCATCCTCTGCGACCGGGGGCAGCCGATAGAACTCCTTCATCACCTCCCATGTCCGCCGAGCGGCAGCGGTGATCACCCCACGAAGTTCCGGACTACGGATGACGACGAATCGCCACGGCTGACCGTTCCCACCCGACGGCGCCCACGACGCCGCCAGCAGGCACTTCTCCAGCACGTCATCGGGTACGGGTTCGGTGCGATACCTCCGGACGGCGGTCGCCGAATTCATCACCGTCCACAGGTCATCGGAGACCCGCGGCACCTCTTGACGGCTCATGCGTTCCCCGTCCGCGGTAGCACACCTCGCCACGTACCACCGCGCACCGGACCCGTGACCAGCGGCAGGTCGAGTGTCGACAACAGGCCCGGCGGTGCGGCCATGACTGCCGGAATGGCGTTCAGCTCGCGCATGACGGTGGCATAGGTCAGGCCGCGCATATTGTTTCCGCGGCCATGCATCTCGATGTCCACGGTGTAGGTCGGCAGCCCGTCGACGATCACGCGGTAGCCACCGTGCGGCGACGGATGCCGTGGCCAGTCCGGGGCCGAGCCCTCGCCCATGCGTGTGACGTGTTCCAGCACAACGCGCTCTTCACCGTCGACCATCCCCGCGAGCTTGAATCGCATGCCACCCATGGTGCCCGGCTCGACCCAGCCCGACGCGACCTCGTAACGTTCTGTGGCCAACCACTTTTCGATCGTCGTCTCGACGCGGTCCAACGGCAGACCGACACCGTCGGCGACCAGGTGCACGGTCGGCGCCCACAGGGCGGCAAGACGTTCGGTGTCGAACAGCGGTGCGGGATGATCCGGTGGGTGCGCAAAGCCCATGAAGTCGAACATGATCTCGGGCTGGTTGATCGGGCCGTAGTCGAGGATCTCGAGCATGGTGATGGTGTCGACGCGGCTGGAGAAACCCGTCATCGTCAACGCGATGACATCGTTCGCCCAGCCGGGATCGACACCACTGTTGAAGAAACTGCTGCCCCCCTCCTCGCACGCCGTCCGGATGAGGTCGACGGTCTCCCGGTCGGCGGCAGGTGGGTAGCACATCGGCACCAGCGAGGTGCAGACGACGTTCCTGCCTGCCCGAAGACAGCGGGCGATGTCCTCGGCCGCCTCGCGATAGCGGTAATCACCCGACGCGAAGTACGCGACCACATCGGCGTCGGTCGACAGCGCGGCGTCGATGTCGCGGGTCGCGATGACTCCGGTCGCAGGCATTCCGCATAGGTCACCGGCGTCCTTGCCGTCCTTGGCCTCGGCGTATACGACGACCCCGACGAGGTCCAGACCGGGGTGTGCAATGAGTGCCCGTAGAGCACCGACCCCGACTTGTCCGGGTCCCCACAGGATCACCCGCGGCCTGGGCTGACGTACGGTCATGTGCACCCTTCCCGACTGTGCTTTCCGAACTGTGAGAACATATCTTCTCATATTTCGGTAACACCATTACCGTACTGCAGAACCTGGAGGAGCCCCGTGAGCGACTACAAATTCCTGAAGTGGGAGACCTTCGACGACGGCATGATCGTGCGCATCTCGTTGAACCGGCCCGAACAGCGGAACGCCCAGAACCGCGGCATGCTTGTCGAGCTCGACGAGGCGTTCGGACGCGCCGAGGCCGACGACACTGTGCGGGTGGTGATCCTCGCCGGCGAGGGAAAGATGTTCTCGTCCGGCCACGACATCGGCTCGAAGCAGGCCAGCGCGGAGTTTCGCCCGGGCCCCGATCAGCATCCGACCGCGGCGATCAACGGCGGCACCCGGGAGGGCTCCGAGAAGATCATGCTGCAGGAGTGGCACTACTTCTTCCAGAACACACTGCGGTGGCGCAACCTGCGCAAGATCACCATCGCGCAGGTGCACGGCGACGTGTTCTCGGCGGGCCTGATGCTGATGTGGGCGTGCGACCTCATCGTCGGCAGCGAAGAGGTGCGTTTCGCCGATGTCGTCGGCACCCGGCTTGGCATGTGCGGCATGGAGTACTTCGGCCACCCGTGGGAGTTCGGTCCACGAAAGGCCAAGGAGCTCATGCTCACCGGTGATGCCATCGACATCCACGAGGCACATCGGCTCGGCATGGTGAGCAAGGTGTTCAGGCGTGACGAATTGGCCGACCGCACGCTGGATATGGCCCGTCGCATCGGTGAAGTGCCAACCATGGCCGCGCTCTTGATCAAGGAATCGGTCAACCAGACCGTCGACAACATGGGCTTCTACAACTCGCTGCAATCGTGCTTCACGCTGCACCAGCTCAACCACTCGCATTGGGTCGGCGTCCGCGATGACAGGCGTGCCGTAGCTGGACCGGAGAACGGTGTACCCGACTGGCGAACCGCGCCCCCGATCGTCCTGTCGGTCAAGGACCAAGTCAGAGTGGAGTCATGACACCACGCCCGATGCAGGTGACCATCCCCGACCACCTGTTCGCACAGCTGCCGTTCTTCGACGTCGTCGATTCCGATGACACCGTGGTCGTCGACCTGGAGAACCGGGCGGATCTGGTGAACATTCGCGGTGCGCTCCAGGGCGGATTGGTCGCCACACTCATCGACGTGGCCGGGGGCAGGCTCGCGATCAAGTACACGGGCGAGGGAGCGGGCGCGAGCACCGCGGACATGACCATCCACTTCCTGGCTCCGATCGTCGAAGGGCCTGCGCGCGCCACCGCCACCTTGGTACGGGCGGGTCGACGCACGATCGTTGTCGCGGTCGATGTGACAGACGTCGGCGAAGACCGGTTGGCCGCACGGGCGACGTTGAGCTTCGCTGTCCTGACTCCCAGATAGCGAGTCAGCCCGCGACGGCTCCGTAGCGCGCGTCCGCAACGCGGTCCAGCGCGACCGACGGCTCGCCGTACACCATCGCCCACCCCCGTGTTCTCCGGTAGTACAGCTGGATGTCGCCTTCCATACCAAATCCGTATCCGCCGTGAATGTGCAGACTGCGATTCGTTGCGTCGCGGGCGGTCTCATACGCGAAAGCGAATGCCATCGCGGCCAGCTCACTGACACGGTCGGGCTCGTCGGCGAACGCGCACGCCGCCTTGAGCGCCAGCAGCCGCGCGCCGTCGGCCGCCGTGGCGCTGTCGGCCAGCGGATGGGAGACGGCTTGGAATGATCCGATCGCGCTGCCGAATGCGTGGCGCTGCTTGGCGTACTCGACACCCATTTCGACGGCCTTCTTGGCCGCACCGGCGAGCGCGGCAGCGGTCAACGTAAGCCACAGGTCCACCGCAGCCGTGAACAACCGTCCCGCGTCTGGTCCCTCGGCGAGAATCTTCACGTCATCAAAGGTGATATCCGCAAGGGGTAGCGAGCCGAGATTTTGAACGGGTTGGCAGTTGCCGGAGACCGCAACAACGCGCTCGTCGACGAACGCTAGGACTGCATCCGCGACGGCTCCGGCGGGCACCAGCCTCAGCGAATCGCCTGCACCCGCCCGCGGCGCAAAGGTGACGAGCTTGTCACCTCGCATTGCCTGTCCGAGGAGTTCGGAACCCACGTCTCCGCATGCCGCGAGCAGTCGGGCGGCCACCTGACTCTCGATGACGGGGGCCGATGCGACGGCCCGCCCGAACGGTTCGGCGATCAGCGCCAGGTCGATCTCTGCTGCGCCCCAACCTCCTGCGGCTTCAGCGACAGCCATCTCCACCACACCGGTCTCCAGCAGTGCCCTCCACAACTTCGGATCGAAACCCGAGGGCTCCGCGGCGCGCACGCGCTCGGATGTCGACTCGCGCGCGTATATGGCGGCGAACGAATCGACAAGCTGTCGTTGTTCGTCCGCGAGGTTCAGGTCCAACCTACTCAGTTCCCTCACATGCGGATACGGTTACTCTCACAATTGAGAGTAGCATTACCGCCGGCATCGTTTTCGGCATGTGCGACGACAGATTGGTTCATACGATGGACTTTCGACTGGCCCCCGATGCCGAGGCGTTTCGTGACGCCCTCCGCGCCCACCTGCAGGACGTGTTGACCCCGGAGGTCGAGGAGCGCATCTACCGCAGCGGGGTCGCACACGATGACGACTTCGCCAAAGGGCTTGTCGAAAAAGGGCTTTTCGCACCGGGCTGGCCTTCTGAGTACGGCGGCCGCAGCAGCGGCGCCTGGGAGGACCAAGTCCTCAAAGAGGAACTCATGCGCGCCGATGCGCCGGTGTACTTATCGGAGACCACCCGTATGGTGGCGTCGATAATCCGTGAGGTCGGCACACCCGTGATGCGCGACCGCATCCTCGCTGGCGCGATGAACGGCGACATCACGATCGCCCTCGGGTTCACCGAACCGGAGTGCGGCTCCGACGTCGCGGCGGCGACCACCAAAGCCGTGCGCGACGGTGACGATTGGGTCATCAACGGCTCGAAGATGTTCACCACCAACGGGCACATTGCCGACTACGTGTTCTTGTTAGCGCGCACCAGCCCCGAGAAGCCGAAGCACCAAGGGCTCACCATGTTTCTCGTGCCCCTCGATGTCGATGGGTTCGAGGCCCAGGCGGTCTGGACGCTTTCTGGTGAGCGCACCAACATCACCTTTTACAGCGATGTTCGCATCAGCGACGAGTGGCGTATCGGTGACGTCGACGCTGGCTGGCAGGTCTTGGGATTGTCACTGCAGGACGAGCACGCTTCCGGATGGGGCCCGCATATCGCACGATTGCTCCACCATGCCGAGCAGTGGGCCCAGACCACCCGTGCACCAGACGGTTCGCCTCCCATCAATAAGGACGACGTGCGGAGGCGTCTCGCGCGTGTCGCGATGGAGAACGAGGTTTCGATGCTGCTGCAGCATCGCTGTGTCTGGATGACGGAGGAAGGACAGATCCCGGTGGCGGAAGGACCGATGTCCAAAGTCTTCAGCACAGAGTCACTGGCCCGCGCCGCCCAGGACATCGTCGAGATGGTCGGCCCCGACGCGGTGCGTAGCTACTTCGAGCCAACCGCGCCAGAGCAGGGTCGCTTCGAGCACCTCATGCGGTTCTCGTTGGGGACCACCATCTACGCCGGCACGAGCGAGGTGCAACGGACGATCATCGCCCAGCGCGGGCTCGGCCTACCCCGTTAGTTTGCGCGGCTTCCGTGCGGCGGCCTTCTTGGGCGCCGCCTTCGTGCTCGCAGACCTCGGCTTCGCGCCCGCCGGCGGCGTGAGCGCCTGTAGGCACCACGCCCACAACTGATCCTCGGTGAGCTCGGCCCCCTTGACGCCGAGGTGGAATACACCGATCTGAGCGAGTGCGATCAACGTCGAATTGAGTAGCGTCGTCAACTGCGCTGGCGTCAGGTCCTTGCGAACCAACCCGGCACGCGAACAGGAGGTAAGAATCTTGGTCAGCAGCTTCTGGTGCGGCTCCCAGATCTTCGCAAAGTCCGCCGGCCGTTCGATTTCCAGACTCAGGTTGTAGATCGTCATGACCCGACCACCGATGGCCTCGGACGACTCGGCGCGGGACAGGAAGCCACGGCAGAACGCCTCGAGCTGCTCCATCGGACCGTTCGCGGCGGCGACCTCATGCCGTATCGCTTCGATGAACTGGCTCGTCGCGTTCTCGTACAGCGCCAACAACAATTCTTCCTTGCCCGCGAAGTGCTGATAGAACGCGCGCAGGCTCAGGTTTGACCGGTCGATCAGCGTCTGGATCGTGAAGTCGGCTTTCCCCGACTCCTCGACCAACTCCAGGGCCGCGGCCAGAAAGCGTGAGCTCCGCGCCAACGCGCGGGCCCGCGCCTGGCTGAGCCGGCGCTCGATCGTCCGCTCCTGCCAGCTGCCCGACAGCTCGATGTCATTGTCTACGAGTTCCAGTCCGGCGTCTGGGTCCCGGCCGGCACGCTTCTTAGCAGTCATGATGCACACGAGAATACTCGTTCCCCGCTCAGGGTGTGGGATCTACCTACACGTGTAGGTAGACCAGGCGCATGGCGGCGGTCCCATGCGCTACTCTGGAAATGACCATTCTCGCTAGCGGGAATCAAAGTTCTGCAAGCTGAAGCCGCAGTTCATCCTCGAAGGAGTGCAGCCTTGACCGCAGATATCCTCATCGTCTCTCCCGACGACCACCTCGTGGAGCCGGCCGATCTGTGGACCAGCCGACTGCCGGAACGCTATCGGGAGGTCGGGCCGAGGATCGTTCGGCACCGCGGGCGCATGGATCCCAGTGTCACGTCGGATGTTGCGTTCGTCGACGACGAGAATGGTCGGGACGCCGACATCTGGCACTACGAGGATGCGATCATCCCGATCCCGCTCATCAGTGCGGCGGCCGGCTACGAAATCGACGAACTCACCACCGACCCGATCACCTACGACGAGATGCGTCCCGGTTGCTATCGGCCCGCGGACCGGCTCGCCGACATGGACATCGGCGGCATCGAAGCCTCGGCGTGTTTCCCCAACACCCTGGTTCGCTTCTGCGGCCAACGATTTCTGTACGGCAAGGACAAAGAGCTCGCATTGCTCTGCGTCCAGGCCTACAACGATTTTCAGATAGACGAGTGGGGCGCCGGGTCCGACGGTCGGCTGATTCCGCTTGGCATCATTCCGCTGTGGGATGTCGACCTGGCCGCAAAAGAAGTTGAACGAGTCGCCGCCAAGGGAATGCGCGCCGTGTGCTTCTCGGAGTTACCCGCACGCCTCGACCTGCCGTCCATCCACAGCGGCTACTGGGACCCGTTCTTCGCGGCGTGCGAACGCAACCAGGTCGGCATAATGCTGCACATCGGTTCGAGCTCCTCGCTGACGAAGTCGTCCCCGGACGCTCCGCATGTCGTGACGAGCGCGCTGATGGCGGTGAACTGCACCATCGCCCTGGTCGATTGGCTGTTCTCTGCCAAACTCAAGCAGTTCCCCAAACTCAAGATTGCGTTCGCCGAGGCCCAGGCCGGCTGGATTCCCTATTACCTGCAACGCGTCGACGAGGTCTGGGAAGACCGGCGGGCCTGGGGTGGCGTCCATCCGCTTCTGACTGAGCCGCCGAGCAGCCAGGTGCCCGGACGCGTGTGGTTCTCCACATTCGGCGACCCCGTGGCGTTCCGCATCCTCGACCTCGTCGGCGAGGATCAGCTCATGTTCGAGACCGACTATCCGCACAACGACACCAACTGGCCGAACAGCATGGACGTTGCCAACAAGGCGACGGAGGGTCTGGACGAGGAGACCAAGCGGAAAGTGCTGTCCACCAACGCAAAGAACTTCTTCGGGATGACCTAGCCTTCGCGATTGTGCGGATTCATCCGCGACACGCTGCGTGAGCGTCGCAAACCGCGCACACGCCGTGGACTACAGCGCTTTCCAGTCTGGCTTGCGCTTCTCGAGGAAGGCTCGCGGTCCCTCGACGGCGTCCTTCGTCAGCGCCACCTTCATGCGATAGTTCTCGGCGAGTAGTTCGGCCTCGTAAATCGGCAGGTTCATGCCCTTTCGGACCGCCATGCGCGAACCACGCACCGCCAGAGGTGCATTCGAATTCACCACTTCCGCGATCTCCCACGCTCGATCCATCAGCGATTCGTGGGAGACCACCTCGGTGAAGACGCCGAGATCGTAGGCGCGCTGAGCGTCGAGCCGCTCGTGCTTACCCATGAGAATCAAACGCATGGCAACCGGCAGCGGCAGAATGCGCGCCAACCGTACCCCCTCGCGTCCCGAGGCGACGCCGATACTCACATGCGGGTCCATCAGCGTCGCGTGCTCCGACGCGATCGTGATGTCTGCTGTCGTGACGAGATCCATTCCCGCACCACACGCAATGCCGTTGACGGCGCAGATGATCGGCTTGGTCATCTGCATCCACGGGGGTGTCGCCTCCTGCGGCGCGTCCCACTGCCGCATCGAGCTCAGTATCGGTTCGCCTTGATTGTCGATGCCCGCCGCGTTCTCCATGTCGTGGTCGGCGGCCTTGTTCACGTCGGCGCCGACACAGAGCGCACGGCCGGCACCGGTGATGATCATCGTCCAGATGTCCTGCGACTTTTCAATCTCCGCGTACGCCACCGCGAGTTCGGCGATCATCTCGTCGTTGATCGCGTTCAGCACTTCAGGCCGGTTCAGCGTCACGCACGCGGTGTGACCCCGTACCTCCACCTCGATCGTGTCGTAGTTGCTCACCGGGTCAGCCTCTTCTCTCCAAAACTGCTGTGGCGCTGGGTCGCAAACCGAGAATCTCGTGGAACCGCTCGCAGTACCGCGGCCACACATCGGGATTCAGGAGCCGGGGCGGCATGCCACCGGTAAAGATCGTCTGCCACTGCGTAGCGGTGGCGACCGCGATATCGCGCGCAGCCTCGACGGTGATCCCGGCGGTGTGTGGGGTGGCGACGACGTTGTCGAGTTGCAGCAGCGGGTTGTCCCGCCGCGGCGGCTCCTCGTGGAACACGTCCAGGCCGGCCCCGGCGATGCCTCCGCCCACAAGCGCGTCGTACAGCGCCGTCTCGTCGTGGACGGGTCCACGCGCCGTTGTGATGAAGAATGCGGTCGGCTTCATCGCCGAGAACTGCGCCTTGCCGATCAAACCCTGCGTTTCCGTCGTCAGTGGACACGTCACCTGAACGAAGTCCGACCGCTCGACCAACTCGGCGAGTCGCACCAACTGCACTCCACGCTCAGACGCCGTCGTCTCGTCGACATACGGGTCGAAGACGATGACTTCCATTCCAAACGGAGCGCACAACTCCACCAGCCGACTCCCGATAGCGCCCAGCCCGACGACACCGAGCGTCTTGCCGAGCAGCTGACTTCCCATCAGGGCCAGTCGGTCTCCGAGCGCCCCGCTGCGCAGTGCGCGGTCGGCGACGGTGATCTTCTTGGCGAGGTCGAGCATGAAGCCGAGCGCGTGTTCGGCGACTGCCTCCGCGCCGGGGCCCGAGTTGTTGCACACCGCGATTCCCGCCCGCGTGCACGCCTCGACGTCGATGACGTCATACCCCGCCCCTGCCGAGCACACCGCCAGCAGCTGCGGACAGCGTCGTACCAGTGCCGGCCCGGCCAGCCACTGCGCGCCGTCGTTCACCGATGCGACATCGGTGCGGGTGGCGACCTGGTAGCCGTGCGCTGTTTCCAATGCGGCCCAACCCTGTTCAGGAGGCGCGGTCAGATCCAGATTGACCAGTTCGATGTCGGCGACCTCGAGGATGTCCCCGGCGGCGGGATCGGTCCATCGTTCGTAGACCAGTCGCGGCCGTACGCTCATTGCCGTCTGTTCTTCGCGCAAGCGCTCATCACTGTTTGGCTTTGGGCTTCGCCTGAGCAGCCTTGAACATGTCCGCCAGAGCGGGATCGACGTTCTTGTAGTCGTTGCGCGCGATCGTGCCGTCGCGGCCCTCGACAATGTCGTAGCCCAACCGGAGGTCCTTATTCTCCATGTGGAAGTACTCCCGGCCGATCGGCAGTCGTCGATCCTCTCGCGGCACCTCCATCCACGCGCGCAGGAAGCATCGGGCCTTCTTCGGATCATTGCTGCTGACGAAGTCCGACCGCGAGTGGCACATCGCGAAATTGTTGGCCACCGCCGCTTCACCGGATTCGAGCCGGAACTCGACCTGCTGCTCGACCAGTATGGTGCGGAGCAACTCGATGGCTTCCTCCTGCTCCGGCGTGAACTCGCGGCCGAGGGTCTTCATCGCGGGCAGGATGCTGCTGTACGTGAAGTTGATACAGATGCGGCCGTCGATCTGCGAGAACACCGGTACGTCATACGGTGTGACGTCGGGCTGGTCGTCGGGTTGTTCGCTGCGGCGGTGGTGCGGAAAGCCCTGGTACAGCACGTCTAGCAGATCCGGCCGTTCGGCGAGGATCCGGTTGTGCGCGGCTGGGCCACTTGCGAACTGGCTTTCACCACCCTCGGCCGCCGGATAGACGCACAGCAGGGCGAGGATGTCGGCGGCATCGTTGTGCATCGCCAACTCCGCTCGTGACTTGGTACCGCGGGCGGGTTGAACGCCGTTGGGCAGGATCTCCTCCTGCACCCGCACCATGCGGTGGCCGAACGAATTGTTGGATACCAGATAGCCCAGATGCGTGCAGAAAGCCCAGTAGATGCGTTCGAGGTCCTCGATCGAGTGCTGCTCCACGGGAAAGCCGCGGACACATGCAAGTCCCTTGCCGAACATCAGATCCCGATACAGTCGCGCCAGGTCATCGTCGAGGTCGGGGTGCCGCGCGTCATCGGGGGTGATGTCGTCTCGATCCTTGTGAGAGGTCTTGACCAGAATCGATTCCAGCGCAGCGATATTGCGTGCCGACAGGTCGAAAGCGAAGTCTTCCTTACTGGTGAAATCGGCCCCGGTCCATGCCATCGAGTCGGTCACCTGGTCGGTGTAGATCGCGGTGGGCATACGTCCTCCTATTCGGGTTCGAGCTCCCGCAAGACTTGTGCGCGGGCCGTAGCAGCCTCGGTCATCATTCCGACGTCCGTACCCGCCGAGATGAATCGCAATCCCAGTCCGATAAACTGTTTCAGCAGGTCAACGGACTTGATTCCGGCAACTCCGAGCGCCACGCCGTGCTTACGGCAAGCCGCTGCGACAGAGTCTACTGCATCGCGGAAATGCTCATTCTCATAGTCGCCGTGGATGCCCATCTCCGCGGTCAGATCGCTAGGTCCGAGCAGGATCATGTCAACACCGTTTACCGCCGCGATGGCACCGCTCGCCTCGACCGCGGCGGGAGATTCGATCATCACCGCGACCACTGTGCGGTGTTCCAGCACAGCGGTCAGCTCCGGTGCCGGCAGCGCGCCGTATCCGCTCACGGGATTGGGTCCCGATATCGATCGATGACCGTTCGGCGGGAAGCGGGCGGCATCGACGATCGTCTCGGCTTCCTCCCTTGAATCAACATGCGGGACAATGACTCCCACGGCACCGTTGTCGAGTACCCGAGCGATCACACTTGGGTCGTGCGACGGTACCCGCACCAACCCCGATATACCCGCCCCTAGCGCGCTCGCGCAGAGCATGGCAGCGGTCTCGAGGGACGTGGAGGTGTGCTCGAGATCGACATAGACCGCGTCGTATCCGCATGCCGCGGCGATGGCAGGAACATCGGGCGTACGTGCGTTCATCAGGGCAAGGCACAACACCAGGTCGTCGCCGCGCAGTGCGTCGCGTAATGATCTCGGCACCAACTCACGGTAGCCGACTGAGAACGAGGATTCCATCAAGTCGTTAACGCCATTATCGATGTGGTAACCATTAGATATGCCAGCGAACCAGGTCGCGATCGTTGGCGCCGCGCTGTCTGATTGCGGACGAGTGCCCGACAAGACCGCCATGGCACTGATGGCCCAGTCCTCCATGCGCGCGATCGCCGACGCGGGTCTGACGAAGGACGACATCGACGGATTCGGCGCGCACGGGACGCTCCTTCCGCCAGTCGAAGTCAGCGAGTATCTGGGATTGCGACCCGCATGGGTCGATGCCACCAACGTCGGCGGATCTTCGTGGGAAGTCATGGCGCGCCACGCCGCCGCTGCCATCGCGGCGGGCGAGATCGACGTCGCACTCTTGACGTATGGCTCCACCGCCCGATCGGACGTCAAACGCCGCCTCCGCAACTCGGCGGCCGCTATGGGCACCGGCGGCGCCATGCAGTACGAGGCACCGTACGGCGCCACACTGATCGCCAAGTATGCGATGGCCGCCAGACGCCACATGATCGAGTACGGCACGACGGTGGAGCAGTTGGCCGAGGTCGCTGTCGCCGCCCACGAGTGGGCGGCCATGAACGACAACGCATTCGAGCGCGATCGCATCACGGTAGCCGATGTCGCCGCTGCGCCCATGCTGGCCGATCCGTTCACGTCCAAGCATGTGTGCCTGCGCACCGACGGTGGCGGCGCCATAGTGCTGGCCAGCGAATCCATCGCGAAGGACTGCGCCAAGGAACCGGTGTGGATTCTCGGTGCCGCCGACGCGACGTCGCATGTGAGCATGAGTGAGTGGCGCGACTTCACCACCTCCGCGGCAGCAGTGTCAGGCCCGCAAGCGTTCGCGCGGGCCGGCGTCTCGCCCGCGGACATCGACGTCTGCCAGCTCTACGACTCGTTTACCTCCACCGTGCTGTTGACAGTCGAAGATCTCGGTTTTTGTCCAAAAGGTGAGGGCGGCCCGTTCATAGCCTCGGGTGCGCTGCGTCCGGGCGGCGCGTTGCCGACGAACACCGACGGTGGCGGGCTGGCGTCGTGCCACCCGGGCATGCGAGGGATGTTCTTGCTGGTAGAGGCGGTGCGACAGCTCCGCGGCGAGTGTGGTCTCAGCCAGGTCGGCAATGCGCGCCTGGCATGCGTGCACGCCATGGGGGGTTTCTTCTCCCACAGCGCCACGATGATTCTGGGGACGCGCTGATGGACATTCCCGTGGGGCCGAACCGCCCGACCGTCGACTCCGACAGCGAAAAGTGGTGGCAGGCGATTCAGGACCGGCGGGTGCTGATCAACGCCTGTGCCGCATGCGGACGCAACTCGTTGTACATACGCTCCTTCTGTCCGCACTGCTGGAGTACCGATGTCCGGCCCACACAGGCCTCGGGCCGCGCCACGCTGTACACGTGGAGCGTCGTCCACCAGAACGCAGCTCCATTCGACGCCCGCACCCCCTACGTGGTCGCGATGGTCGACCTTGCCGAGGGTCCGCGGTTGATGACGATCATCGAAGACTGCCCGGTCGAAAACCTGACTGGGGAAATGGAACTCGTGATCGCTTTCCGCGACGACGACGGCTTCACCGTGCCGGTCTTCCGACCGGCCACGGATATGGGAAAGGAATAGACAATGAATAAAGAGGACATGATTCTGATCAGCGTTGATGATCACATTGTCGAGCCGCCGGATATGTTCAGGAATCATCTGCAGAAGAAGTATCTGGATGAGGCGCCGCGGTTGGTGCATAACCCCGATGGTTCTGATACCTGGCAGTTCCGCGACATCGTGATCCCCAACGTGGCGCTCAACGCGGTCGCGGGCCGCCCGAAAGAGGAGTACGGGCTCGAACCCCAAGGACTGGATGAGATCCGGCCGGGCTGTTACAAGGTCGACGAGCGGGTCAAGGACATGAACGCCGGGGGCATCCTGGGCTCGATGTGTTTCCCGTCGTTTCCCGGGTTCGCGGGCCGGTTGTTCGCCACCGAGGATCACGAGTTCTCCCTGGCGCTGGTGCAGGCCTACAACGACTGGCATGTCGAGGAGTGGTGCGGGGCCTATCCGGCGCGGTTCATCCCGATGACGCTGCCGGTGATCTGGGACGCCGAAGCGTGCGCCGCCGAGATTCGGCGCAACGCCAAGCGTGGGGTGCACTCGTTGACGTTCACCGAGAACCCCTCGGCGATGGGATACCCCAGCTTTCATGACTTCGATTACTGGAAGCCGATGTGGGATGCACTCGTCGACACCGACACCGTGCTCAACGTGCACATCGGGTCCTCGGGGCGGCTGGCCATCACCGCCCCCGACGCCCCGATGGATGTGATGATCACCCTGCAGCCGATGAACATCGTGCAGGCCGCCGCGGATCTGTTGTGGAGCCGCCCGATCAAGGAATACCCCGACCTCAAGATCGCCCTGTCCGAGGGCGGCACCGGCTGGATTCCGTACTTCCTGGAGCGTGCCGATCGCACCTATGAGATGCATTCGACGTGGACCGGTCAGGACTTCGGCACCCAGAAACCCTCGGAGGTGTTCCGCGATCACTTCCTGACCTGTTTCATCTCCGATCACGTCGGGGTGCAGCTACGCAACGACGTCGGCATCGACAACATCTGCTGGGAAGCCGACTACCCACACAGCGATTCGATGTGGCCCGGGGCCCCTGAGCAACTCGACGAGGTCCTCAAAGAGCACCACGTCCCCGATGTCGAGATCAACAAGATGACCTACGAGAACGCCATGCGCTGGTATCACTGGGATCCCTTCACCCACATCACCAAAGAACAGGCCACCGTCGGCGCCCTACGCAAAGCCGCCGAAGGCCACGACGTCACCATCCAAGCGCTGTCAAAGCACGATCACGGCGGCGGCGCATCGGACTGGCAGTCCCAGATGAGCAAGGTCGCCCAAAACAGCGCAGGCAAGGACTGATCACGTCGTAGAGGCGAGGCGGTCGGCCAGCGCGCGCGGCCGCCCCGCCGACCGCTCATCGAGCTTGTTGCGCTCGACTTTGCCGTTGGCGTTGAGCGGGAGCGGTTCGTTCCAGAAGACGAGCTCTTCGGGCAGCTTGTACTTGGGTAGGCCTGCAGCTACGAGCGCCTCGGCGACCTCCCCCAGTGACATCTCGACCGAATGGTCCAGGACGACTGCCAGAGCGAGCCTTTCACCGGTGGTGCTGTCGGCGACGGAGTAGGCCGCGCATTCACGGACTCCCGCGATCTTCGCGACCGCTTCCTCGACTTCGGCTGCGGGGATTTTGAGGCCGTTTCGGATGATGATGTCTTTCAACCGGCCGACGATGCGAATCCGCCCGTTGTCGAGTTCCGCGACATCACCGGTGCGAAACCAATCGCCGTCGAATGCGTCCCCATCGTCGTCCGCATCGGTGTATCCGAGAAAGGTATGCGGTCCGCAGATGCAGCACTCCGTGGGATCGCCGCTGGAGCCGATCCGTACCTGCACATGGGCCAGTGCGGTCCCGTCGTCGGCATGGCGCACGTCCCGAGGTTCCCTACGCAGGCCTGATGTGCTCACCGGCACCTCAGACGATCCGTACGCGCGCATGACGATGATGCCGAATTCGTCCTCGACGCGTTCCACGATGCGTCGGTCCAGCATCGTCCCACCGAGGTACACCGCTCGCAGCGGAATGCTCGCGTTCCGTGCCACCGCCTCGTCGAGTACCCGGTCCAGTAGCCGATCGGGACCGCCGTACCAGGTCGCTCCCGACGAGACGAGCAGCTCGCATGTCGCCGATGGATCCCAGCGATCCTCCAGTATCACCGGGGCGGCGAGCATCGGCCCGATGAACAGGCCCTGCAGCACGCCGGTGACAGACGCCAGAGGACTGATGAGGAAGATCCGATCGTCGTCGGTAAGTCCGGCCGCCGCAATGTAGTTGGCCGAGGCCTTGAGCAGCGTGCTCAGCGAATGAATTACGCCCTTCGGCTTCGACGTGGTCCCCGAGGTGTAGAGCACGAGGCACGGCTCGTGGGCCGCGCGCTCGGATCGGTATTCCGCGTCCGGTGTGCCGTCGACGTCAGAGGCGATCCACGTCACCCTGCCCGACAGCTCCGGTCCCTCGGCCGCAGGCCAATTCGGCGCGACGCCGAACTCGGCACCGGTGCGCGTGATGATGTCCGCGACCTGCGTCGCGCCTGCGCTGCGGGGCACCAACAGGATCACGGCATCGAGGCGCAGCGCCGCGTGGACGGCGACGACCGAATCCACGTCATTGCCGACAACGACGAGGACCGGCGTCGATGCCTTGACACCGATCGCAGCCAAACTGCTGCACGCCCCATCGATTCGCGCGTCGAGTTCGGCATAAGTGAGCCCTAGTCCCCTAGCTATCAGCGCGAGCCGCTCGGGATGTCGTTCTGCGGCGGCGCGGACGACGTCGACAGGCTGAGCCGACCAGTGGCCTTCCTGACGGTATTTGTCCCGCAGTGCCGTGGCGCGCCGCTGCGCGTAGGCCAGCAGCGCAGTCGGGCGGCTCATGTCGTCCTCCTATGCAAATGGTGGTTCTCACTAAAGGTAAATGTAACCTCTCATCATGCCGTCAACCGAACGCTCTTCGCGCAAGCGCTCATCGATCACATTCGACAACCAGGTAGCCATCGTCACCGGTGCGGGCGGTGGTCTCGGACGCTGCCACGCCCTTGAACTCGCCCGCCGCGGCGCCAGGGTCGTGGTAAACGACCTCGGGAGTGCGGTGGACGGCAGCGGCGCGTCCATATCGGCCGCTCAGGCAGTTGTCGACGAGATCACCGCGGCCGGAGGTACGGCGATCGCCAACGGTGACTCGGTCGCGACCGAAGAGGGTGGTGCCGCGATCGTCGCCGCGGCCGTGGATGCCTTCGGCCAGGTCGACATCCTGGTGAACAACGCAGGCATTCTGCGCGATGCTGCATTCAAGAACATGACTGCCGAACAGTTCGACGCCGTCATCGCGGTGCATCTTGCGGGAACATTCAATGTCACCCGCGCCGTCTGGCCCGTCATGCGGGAGCGCAACTACGGCCGGATCGTCCAAACAAGCTCCGGTACCGGTCTTTTCGGAAACTTCGGCCAGGCCAACTATGGCGCGGCGAAGATGGGCCTGGTCGGCATGATGCATGTACTTGCCATCGAGGGCGCTCGCAACGGCATCGCCGTCAACGCGATCGCGCCGATCGCCCGCACCCGGATGACCGAGGACATCATGGGTGAGGCAGGTAAGGCGCTGGACCCTGAGCTCGTCACCCCGGTGGTGGTCTACCTGTCGCATCGCAGCTGTGACCGGACGGCACACATTTATTCGGTGGGTGGCGGCAAGGTATCGCGGGTGTTCATCGGTCAGACCAAAGGCATCGAGGATGCGGACCTCAGCGCGGAGTCTGTCGCCGAGGCCATCGACCGGATCGATGACAGTTCGTCGTTCACCATTCGCGGCGGGCCTTAGAAGCCCTGGAAGCGGGGCTCGCGACGTTCCGCGAATGACAACAGTCCTTCCTGCAGGTCCGCCGTGTGTGACACGACTTCGGCGGCCCAGGCCTCCTGCTCGAACGCCCGGGCGCGACCGGACTCCGAGGACACCGCCAACAGCCGTTTCGTGAGGCTCAACATCACTGTCGGGCCCGAGGCGAGTCGTCCGACGATGTCCTCTGCGACGGCGTCGGTGTCCTCCGGTTCGGCCACGCGGTTGACCAGTCCCAGCCGCTCACATGTCGCCGCGTCGATGCGTTCGCCGAGCATGAGCAGTTCGGTGGCTTTTCGCAGGCCGACGATTCGCGTCAGCAGGTGGATGGCGCCGGAGTCCGGGAATATCCCGCGATGCACAAACGCCTCGACAAGCGTTGCCTCCGTGGACATGACGACGAGGTCGGAGGCCAGCACGAGACTCGATCCCGCACCCACAGCAGTTCCCTTCACGGCGGTCACGACGGGCTTGTCGCAGTCCATGATCGATGCGACCAACCTCTGCCAGCCCTGCTGAAGCATTCGCGCGATGTCCCCGGGGCGCTTTTCACTGATCTGTTGCGTCTTAGCCCCCTCGCCACGAGGCCCGAGACCGGCACCCGCACAGAAGTGCCGCTGGCCGGCGGCACCCAGTAGCACCGCACGCACACTCGGATCGTCATTGGCCTGTTGGAATGCCTCGGTCAGCGCATCACGAGCCAAGGGAGACAACGAATTTCCGACATCGGTCCGGTTGATGGTGATGCGTTGCACGCCGTCATCACCGACTGCAACATCGATCCCAGAAGCTTGGTCACTCATCGCTGCCATCCCTGCGTTAACGGCGTTTCCGCTTTTCGGGTATCTTAATTTCCACTTCGATCCGACAACAGTGTGGGCCACGAGGAGGAGGTGCCAGATGACTGATCCCTCCCCTGTCTCGTCGCCAACCGGCCGCATCACCGACGAGGGTCTGGCCAGGTTGCGCGCCACCATCGGCATCGCCGTACCGCACACCCAGCCGCCGCACTACTTCCGCCCCAACGAGGACGCCTTTCGGCACATCGCTGAAAGTTACGGCGATGCCAACCCGTTGTGGGCGGATCCCGACTACGCCGCCAAATCGGTGTGGGGTGAGCCGATCGCGCCGCCGGCCCTGGTCGGTGGCGACACACTGATCGGGGAGGACGAGGTGTCGACGCTGTCCGACGAGGATCGCGCACTGACCAAGGGTGATCCCCTGCGCGGGGTGCACGCGTTCTACGCCTCGTCGTCGCGGGAATGGTGGGCGCCGCTTCGTGCGAACCACCGCGTGTTCCGACGCAACGCGTTGGTTGCGGCACTCGACAAAAGCAGTGAATTCGCCGGCCGCGCCGTTCACGAATGGTCCGCCCAGGTGTTCCGCGACGACGAGGGTGTCATCCTCGGCGGCCAATACCGGAACATGATCCGCACCGAACGCACCAAGGCGCGCGACCGCAAGAAGTACGACGCCGTCGAATTGAAGACCTGGACCGCGGACGAGATCGCCGAGATCGACGAAAGGTACGCGCGCGAAGTCGCACGCGGCCCAGAGCCCCGCTGGTGGGAGGACGTCAACGAGGGCGACGATGTCGGCCCGTTGACCAAAGGTCCGCTGACGGTGACGGACATGGTGTGCTGGCACGTCGGCATGGGGACCGGGATGTACGGGGTGCGACCCCTGCGGTTGGCGTGGCGCAACCGGCAGCGCATCCCCCGTTTCTACACGCCCAACGAACACGGCGTGCCCGATGTTCAGCAGCGCGTGCACTGGGAGCCCGACGCCGCCCGCAATGCCGGCAATCCCACCACCTTCGACTACGGCCGCATGCGGGAAACCTGGTTGATCCACCTGTGTACCGACTGGATGGGCGACGACGCCTGGTTGTGGAAGTTGGATTGCGAGTTCCGCCTCTTCAACTATGTGGGCGACCTTCATACGATGACGGGCAAGGTGGTGCGCAAATATCTCGCCGACGGGGACCGGCCGACGGTCGATCTCGAGCTGACGGCGGTCAACCACCGCGGGGAGGTCACCGCCCCGGGACACGCCACCATCCTGCTGCCCAGTCGCGAACGGGGACCCGTCCGCCTGCCGGACCCGCCGGGCGGCGCGACAAATCTCGCCGAACTGCTCACGGCGGTCTCGGCGCAGTTCTGCGAGCGGTGACGTAATGGGTTACGACAGCGTGCCCGGCCTACGCGCCGAACAGAGGGGTCCGGTACTGCGGCTGACCCTCGCCCGTGCCGACAAGCGCAATGCAGTCGACGACACGATCCTCGACGCGTTGATCGGACACCTCGTCTCGGCGGGCATCGACGAGGCCGTGCGGGTCATCCGCATCGACGCCGAAGGTCCGGATTTCTGCGCCGGCTCCGACCTCGTCGCCAACAACGTGCGCTCCGAACGTAAACCGCGCGTCGGAAGTACGCAGCGGCGGCTGCCGAACAAGGCCAACAGGTTGATTCCGTTGATGCTCGAGACGCAAGTGCCCATCGTCGCGGTCGTTCGCGGCTGGGCGGCCGGCCTCGGGTTCCACATCGCATTGGCATCCGACTTCTGTGTCGCGGCCGAGGACGCCCGGTTCTGGGAACCGTTCGTGGCTCGCGGGTTCACCCCGGACAGCGGCGCGGCGTGGTTGCTCCCCCGCCTCATCGGCATGGTGCGGACGCGACAGCTGCTGATGCTGGGCGAGGAGATCTCCGGAACCACTGCCGCCGAGTGGGGCATCATCCACGGCACCCACGCTGACGTTGAGTTGGATTCGGCTGCAGAGAAACTGGTGGCGAAACTCGGCGAAGCGCCAACGGTGGCGCTCGGACTCACCAAGTGGCTACTGCAGAGCGGCAACGGACTGGACCTGGACCGTCACCTGCAGAACGAGGCCATGGCACTGGAATTATCCAGCCGCAGTGACGACTTCAAGGAAGGATTGGCCGCCTTCCGCGACCGCCGAGATGCGAAGTTCCAGGGTCGATGACGAAGCTGCCGATCACCGACGCCACATCCGCCGACGACGCAGTCGCCGAAGTGCGGCGATGGGTCGACATCGAGGTGCCTGCGCAGTGGCGATCGGCGGCCGCCCAGGGTTCGGACGCCCTGCGGGCCACTCGCAGCAAGGAGGACTACCGAAAGTGGTATCCGACTTTCGCCCGGTCTGGTCTCGTCGTGCCGACCTGGGCGCCCGAGCACGGTGGTCTCGGCGTGAGCAACGAGGTGGCACGGGCAATCGATAAGGTCTTGAGACCGCTGCGACTTACCCGGCTGAATCCATTGGGGCTCAACAACACTGCCGCAGCCCTGTTCAGCCACGGCACCGAGGATCAGCGGTTGCGATTCCTGCCGCCCATTGTGCGCAACGAAGAGAAGTGGTGCCAGCTGTTCAGTGAGCCGGGCGCGGGCTCCGATCTCGCCTCACTTGCGACACGAGCCGTGCGTGACGGCGACGACTGGGTGATCACCGGGCAGAAGGTGTGGACGACGTGGGCCGATGAGGCCGACTTCGCGATCTTGCTCGCTCGCACTGACCCCGAAGCGCCGAAACACAAGGGCATCACCTACTTCCTCCTCGAAATGCACCAACCGGGCGTCGAAGTGCGGCCCCTGCGGCAAATCACCGGCGAGGCGGAGTTCAACGAGGTCTTCATCGACAACGCACGGATCCCTGATGCACACCGGGTGGGTGAAATCAACGACGGCTGGCGAGTCAGCGCGTCGACGCTGTCCAGTGAACGCCAGATGGTGTCCGGGTCTGGTTCCGGCGGCATGGGACGCCTCGGTGGTTCCAGCGCGGCGCGGCTGATCACCCTCGCCAAGCAAACGGGCAAGTGGGCTGACCCCGTCGTGCGCAACAAGGTCATGCGGTTGTGGGCTCAGGAACAGATACGAGGGTGGACGAACGCACGTGTGCGAGCAGCGCTGTCGGCCGGCCAGTCCCCCGGCGCCGCATCGTCGATCGGAAAGATCCACCAGGCCACGCTCAATCAACAGATCCAGGACCTCATGGTCGACTTGCTCGGCACCGATGCGATCGCCTGGCCGGCAACCGATGACCCTGACGCGCTTCCCCGTGACGTCCAAGGCATGATGCGCAGCCTCGCCAACGGGACCGAGGGTGGCACCACCGACATCAACAAAAACATTCTCGGTGAACGCGTCCTCGGACTACCCAAGGAGCCGGATCCGTGGAAGGGCAAGCCCTGGAAGGAGATTCCGCGTTCGTGAGCACGTACGAGCGCCTTGTGGTCGCGAGATCCGATGGCATCGGCTGGCTGATCCTGAACCGGCCGGACGCCGGAAATGCCTTCGATGCCTTGATGCTGGACGAGCTGGAAGCTGCGTGGGCGGACCTCGATGCCGACCCCGATGTACGCGTGATCGTGAACACGGCAAACGGCAGGGCTTTCTGCACCGGTATGGACGTGGTGCAGGTCGCGCGCGACAAGGCGGCCATGCGCAAGCACTCACGCCGGACGCGCGATGCCGAACTGAGAATCTCGTCATGGCACTGCGGTGTCTGGAAGCCGGTGATCGCGGCTGTCAACGGCGTATGCGCGGGCGGTGGTCTGCACCTGGTGGCCGACGCGGACATCGTGATCGCCGCCGAGGGGGCAACGTTCGTCGACCCCCACGTGTCGGTGGGCCAGGCAGTGGCATACGAGGCGATCACGCTGTTGCGCAAATCCCCGATGGAGGCCATCACCCGAATGACACTCTGCGGCAAGGGTGAGCGGATTTCCGCCCTACGCGCATACGAGCTCGGGATCGTGTCGGAAGTCGTTGCACCGGAAGAACTCACCGCTGCAGCCGGTCGGTTAGCCGCCGCCGTGGCCGCCAATTCACCGACCGCGATGCGCTCCACCAAGAAGGCCTTGTGGCGTTCGCTCGAAGTTGGCCTCTCCGCGGCCAAGCACGAGGCCAGCGAAGAAATCTGGCGGTTGCGCAACCACCCCGACCACGCTGAGGGTGTGCGGGCCTGGCGTCAAAAGCGTGCCGCGCACTGGCAGCCGCTGGAGGTGTCATGACGTACGAAAGGCTCATCGTCGAGCGCCGAGGACCCGTGGGGTGGATCATCAACAACCGCCCCGATCGCCTCAACGCCTACGACGTCGTGATGCGCGAGGAGTTCCCCAAGGCGTGGGCGGAATTAGATGCCGACCCCGAGGTGCGCGTCATCGTGCACACCGGAAACGGCCGGGCATTCCAGGTCGGTGCCGACGTGGAAGAACTCGACGGCGAGGCCGTATTGCAGTTCCAGGAGACCATGCGCACGCTGGACCTGAAGCTCACCGGCTGGCACTGCAACGTCGGCAAGCCGGTCATCACCGCGGTCAACGGTGTGTGTGCGGGCGGCGGGCTGCACTGGGTCGCCGACGCCGACGTCGTCATCGCGTCGTCTGACGCGACCTTCGTCGATCCTCACGTCTCGATCGGTCAGGTCAGCGCGCTGGAGACCATCGCCCTGATGCGCAAGATGCCCGCCGAGGCGGTGCTGCGGATGGCGCTCGTCGGAAGCCATGAACGACTCACGGCCCAGCGTGCCTACGAGCTAGGCATGATCAGCCAGGTCGTCGACCCGCCCGAGCAGCTGCGTGAGGTTGCGCAGGAACTGGCCGAGAAGATCGCCAGGAACTCTCCCGCCGCCATGCGTGCCACCAAACGCGCGCTTTGGGGGGCGTTGGAGTACGGGCTGACCGACGCGTGCCACGAAGGCGCCAAACACCTGACGTCGATGTGGGGTCACCCAGACCAAAACGAAGGTCCTCTCGCGTTCGCCGACAAACGGATGCCCGATTGGCAACCGCTGGAGCCTGATTCATGAGCCTCGCAGATCTGCTCGACGGCCTGCCCGACATCGCCGTACACACGATCGACACCGACGTATCGCGAGCCGACCTCACAGCAAGTGCACAACAGCTTGGCGCAGTGCTCGCGGACAGCGGGCTGGCGACCGGCGAGGTCGTCGTGGCGATGCTTCCCAACGATGCCGCGACCATAGCCGCTTTGTTCGGAACCTGGCGAGCCGGTGGTGTCTACACACCGCTGAACCCGAGGGCTGCGGATGCCGAACTCGCCACCCAACTGCAGACGCTTCGACCGGTGGCAATCGTCACGACACCGGCTCTTGCACAGCGCTTTTCCGCATTCGAACTGCCGATCGCCACAAGCACCGATCTGACGTGGACGCTGCAGCTGTCATCCAAGAGACCGGAAGACCCGAGGCAGTACGACCCCGACGTGGCGCTGTTGCAGTTCACCTCGGGCACGACCGGCCCGCCGAAACCTGTGCCTCTCCGACACACCACGGTGCTCGACCTGATCGACCGACTGCTGGCGAAGCTGCGCGGCACCAAACAGGCGTCTGCCAAGGCGAACCGGCCCCCGATGGCGAACCTGGTCCCGCTGTCACTGTCGTTGTGGGCAGGCATCTACCAAGTGCTGTTTGCGTTCCGGGCGGGCTCGGGTGTCGTGCTGATGGACCGCTTCTCCCCAGCGGATTTCGCCGCCCTCGTCAAGCAGCATCAATTGCGCTCGACAGTGCTGCCGCCTGCAGCACTGACGATGGTGCTGCACGACGACTCAGTGACGGACCTGTCCCCCCTGAAGATCGTCCGTTCGATCACGGCGCCGCTATCCCCGGTGCAGGCCGGGCGGTTTCGGGACAAGTTCGGCGTGATCGTCCTCAATTCCTACGGCCAGACCGAACTCGGCGGCGAGGTCGTCGGGTGGTCCGCCGCCGACGCACGTCAGTGGGGCGAGACCAAGCTCGGCTCGGTCGGTCGGCCCCTGCCCGGGATCGACGTGACCATCGCCGACGACGAGGTCATGGTCCGCACGCCGACGACGGCCGCCCGCAATATCGATGCGGCGTTCCTGGACAGACTGACCGATGACGGCTGGTTCCACACCGGCGATTTGGGCTGGTTCGACGACGATGGCTTCCTGTGGCTGGACGGCAGGGTCTCGGACATGATCAATCGCGGCGGACTCAAGGTGTTTCCCGGAACGGTCGAGGACGTCCTGGTGGCAGCGGACGGTGTGCGGGAAGCCGCGGTGGTGGGCGTACCCGATGAGCGCCTCGGCGAGGTCCCGTGGGCCTTCGTTGTCCGCGCCGACGAGTCGGTATCCGAGGATGGACTGGTGGCGTGGTGCCGGGAACGGCTGACGCCCTACCGCGTGCCCGTGCGGATCATGTTCGTCGAGCAGTTGCCGCGCAATGACGTCGGCAAGGTGGTCAAACGCGAACTCGCCGCGATGGCTGACGCGTGACCACCATCGTCGTCGGTCCGACCGAAGCGCTGTCGCACGCCCTCGCCGAGGCGTCCGACGATGTGGTGACCATTGAAGACAACGCCGAGGACGCCCTGTGGGAGACGCTGGTGGCGCTCCAGACAGCGCACGAGGCAGCGCCTAGGCGAATCGTGCTGGTTCTGCCGACGATCGGCATCGCGGGTGCGGCGGGTGCGGTCGACTACACGACAGTGATCGAGGGCGCCCGCGCGATGGCGAAATCTGCTGCGCGTCAATGGGCATCCGAGGGGATCGGCGTGAACATCGTCCTCGCGCCTTCCCATCTCTTCGTGCGGGACGTCGATACATCCCACCTGTCCACCGCCGCCGTGCCGGACGACGGTGCGCTGATTCACTCGGTCGCGGAGACTGCCAAGTTCTTGCTGCGCGACGACCTGCGTCACCTGACCGGCGCCACCATCGTCGTCGATGGGGGTTCGGTGATGCTGCCATGAGTCTGGACGGCCGCACGGCGATCGTGACAGGCGCAGGGGCAGGGGTGGGTCGCGGTATCGCGATGGCCCTGGCGGCCGCAGGCGCACACGTCATCGTGGCATCCCGCTCCGATACCGGTGTCGCAGCCGAGATCACGAGCCTGGGACACCGTGCGACCTGGACACGCTGCGACGTGACCGCGCCCGACGACCTCGTCGCTGCTGTCGACGAGGCTCTGGCGTCGTGCGGGCGACTCGACGCAGTGGTGCACAACGCCACGAGCACTAGCTCGAGCCAGCCGCACCGACTGGTCGACGTGGACAGGCAGCTGTTCGACGACCACTACTCCGTATCCGTCGGCGGGGCGCGCAACTGCGCGGCCGCGGCGTTCGACGCGCTGAAGGTGCATGGCGGCACATTTCTGGTGTTCACGTCCCCGGCGGGGATCGAGGGCAGCGCGACGCTACCGCTCTACGCCACGATGAAGGGCGCGCTGCGTGGCTTCGCCAAGAGCCTGGCCCGCGAGTGGGCAGCCCATGCGATCACCGTCAACGTGGTCTCGCCGCTTGCATATTCACCGGCGATGGCCGCGGCGATCGAGGCAGATCCCGCGATGGAGCAACGTCTGTCGCGCAGGGTCCCGCTGGGCCGGATCGGTGATCCAGAGCGCGATATCGGGTCGGCCATCGCCTTCCTCGTAGGACCCTCGGCGCGGTACATCACCGGTCAGACCCTTGGTGCCGACGGTGGACACTTCATGAATCTCTGACCCCGTAGGCAACGGATACCACCGTTTGCTATGTTGAGAATCAACATTCTCAAGCATGTTGGAGGCGCTGGTGACCGATGGAAGAGCATTCGAGGTCTGGGATGCCGACAACCACATGTACGAGACCATCGACGCCTACACGCGGTATCTGCCCGAGAAGTACTCCGAGGCGCTGAAGTTCATCGACGTCAAGGGGCGGAAGAAGCTTCAGATCCTCGGCACAGTCACCGAGACGATCCCCAACCCGACGTACGAGGTGATCCCCACCCCGGGGGCATGGTCAGACTACTTCCGGGGCATAAATCCCGAAGGCAAGACACTGCGTGAGCTGGCCGAGCCCATCCGCTGCCCGGACGAGTTTCGGCGTCCCGACCTGCGCCTGGCTTTGATGGACCGTCAGGGCGTGCACGGTGCCGTGATGTTCCCGACGACGGCCGGCATGCTCGAGGAGCGGATCAAGTCCGACACCGAACTCACCCACGCGGTCACCCATGCGTTCAACCGTTGGCTGCTCGACGACTGGACGTTCAACTACCAGAACCGAATCTTTCCGGTTCCCGCGATCTCGCTGAACGATCCCGCACTGGGCGTGCAGGAACTCGAATGGTGTCTGGAGAACGGAGCCAGGACGGTCCTGATCCGGCCGGCACCCGTTCCCCGTGAGGACGGCACGTCTCGTTCGGCAGCGCTGCCGGAATTTGACGACTTCTGGCGGCTGGTCGAGTCGTCGGGCATCTCGGTGCAGATGCACAATTCGGACTCCGGTTATGAGCGCTACATCGACGACTGGGAGGACGCCGCGGAGTTCAACGGATTCGCTTTGAGCAAGCTGCGCGGTTTCATCTACGAGGAGAGCCGAAACATCTTCGACACCCTCGCGGCGTTCATCGCGCACGGAGTGTTCGAGCGTTTTCCGGGGGTGCGCATAGGGGTGGTCGAGAACGGCGGCTCGTGGGCGCACCGCCTGTTGGACGTCTTCGACCGCGTCTACCGCAAAAGGCCGTATGACTTCAGCGAGCATCCCAGTGAGGTTTTCCGGAGGCACGTCTGGATCAATCCGTTCCACGAGGAGGACATGTCGCAGCTTGTCGAGCTTCTCGGTGCGGATCGTGTGATGTTCGGTTCGGACTACCCCCACCCCGAAGGCCTCGCCGAGCCCGTGGACTTCGTCAAGGAGTTGAGTGGCCTACCGGCAGATACCACCGCACGGGTGATGGGCGGCAACCTCAAGGAACTCATCGGCATCTGACAAGGGGCGAACGGTATGACCACAGATCGCGTGGCTTTGCACAACAGGCTTGCCCATGCCAAGTGGGAGGCATATTCGAAGGTCACGGAGACGAACTTCGTCACCTACGGCGACGAGTGGATCTACGCGCCTGACGCGGTCATGATGTGCCCTCTGTTCAACGGTGGCGTTGCGCAGCCGATGGCCGACCTGTACTCAGACGAGCTTGCAGCGGCCATCACCCGACACGCCCCTGACGGAGACATGCTCACGCCGGAGTTTCGTATGTGGTGGAAGCACATGCCGGACTTCAGAACCGTCACACCGTTCGAATGCGACGCCTTCGACTGGGGCTTCGTGGCGCGCGATACCTACGCGGGAACGCTCGCCGACGGCACGGTGCTAGAACTGCGGGAGTGGGACTATATCTGGACGAACGAGGACGGGCATATCACTCGTTGGGACTGGTTCGTGGACTCCCGCCAGTGGTTCCCGTTCCTGGCGCTCATCGGCCTGGATCCCGCCGACCTCACATACCAGGGCTACACCATCAACTTCCTGCGCCAAGGCGGCGTCGGAAACTGAACCAGTGGCAACGCCTGCTCCGCCTACTGACGTCTAGTCCGCGATTGCCTGCTCACAATTGAGGGACCTGCCAATGGATTGGCGAGCACGCCAGGGGCCGCGTCGACGACTTCCGGTATCGAGTTGACGGCAGCCAGCGCTGTCACCGCCACGCCCGGGTTGACCCGATCTGAGGCCGACTGCTCCATATACAGCTCCAGGGACATGCTCGGCCGCCCCTCGACTCGGAACACCATGCCGCCCTGGTCCGCCCTTGACGGCCGAGGCCAGCGTTGCGGCCAAGGTGTAGAAGTCACCGTTGCGAAATACTGGACCGCGACCGCCTTCCGCCCATCGACGACGCCGGCGAGCTGCCACCGGTGCGCGCAAACCGTCCCCTTCGGGATCACGCCGAGCGCGGTCTCCAGATCCGTTGGCGCGGGGAGTGTTTCCCAGTCCAGTTCGACACCGTCGAGTTCTAACCCCAGGATGTCGGCGATGTAGCGCACCACGGTCTCCCAGTCGTGGTTGACCTTGCCCGAAGCGATTCGGGCGGGTACGTGCCCTTCGGGTTTTCCGAACCCCATCGATTCGTGCAGGACATCCCAGATCGGATAGGACTTGTCCAAATCGATCGCGTATTCATCCATCCGATAGGACTCAACGGTGCCAGCGCCCGCGAGTAGGGCCGTGGGGATGTTCAGACTGATGAAACCCGGCTCGGCGCCGGTCGCGTAGAACGTCGAATTACCCTTGGCCGTTGCGGCTTCCACGGCAGCACGCCACTCCGGTGGCGCAGCGGGCGGATAGACCATCGGGATCGTCGAGATCGTCACGACGTTGATTCCCGCCTCGAGATAGGTCACGATATCGGCGATCGCTTCAGCCTCCCGCCGAACGGCAGTGGCACAGTAGAGAACACAGTCCGGCGCGAGCGCCAGAACCGCGTCGAGGTCGTCGGTTGCCGAAATACCAACCTCCGGACTGCCACATAGCCGGCCGGCATCCTCCCCCGCCTTGTCCGGGGTCGACACCTTTACTCCGACAAGTTCCAATGCAGGGTCATCGATGACCGCCCGAAGTGCCTCCCGCCCAGTAAAACCAGTCCCCACGTGAACAACCCGATACATTCGAAACCCTCCGTCGGTCAGCAACATTCGTTGTCATCTGCGTATTGCCCGCACAGCACGCACATGCTGCAGGCTGGGATATCAGCTCTTGACGCCGCCCTCACGTAGGAAGTTGACGGTGTACTCCTGGCTCGTCAATCCACTCGGATCGAGCCCGATCAGTCCGATCATCCGATCCCACGGTTGAGGGTCGACGAACCAATCCCAGCGGGCCACACGATCACGGGTCATGCCGTTCCCCTTCCGCTAGTCCAGCTCGGCGAATCTCTTCAGGTACTTCCATGCGATCTCAGGCGGTATTCCGCCGCACAGCGGATTGATGTTGAACACCTCACCTGCGGCGAGGCGCCTTCGTGCATCGTCGACCGGCAGTATCACGTGGGACGTCGATTCGTGCCGCAGTTCATCGACAGTCTTGGCGGTGGTGATATTGGCCGAGACGGTGTTGTCGGGATTCCATTCGGAGTACGCGAGCGCGTCGTGCAACAGGTACTTGCCGATCTCATCCCACGCCGCGTCGACATCGTCCGCGACGAAGACATTGGTGGCGGTATCGCGTTCGGGCAGCAGCATGAACCCGGGCTCGTGGCCGGCGTCGCGACTGGCTTTCTCGTACGCTTCCCTCATCCCCGGCACCACACCGTTGGCCAAAAGACCGAGACCGTTGCGCCCCGCACGGCGTGCCGCGGCGAGGCTCGCCCCGCCCCAACTCATCATCGGGCCCTCTGGTGTGCGCGGACGTGGCGTCACCTTCATTCGCCGCCCGCCATGAAGAACCTCTTCACCGGCGAGTAGCCGACGCAACAACCCGAGCTTCTCATCGGCGAGGCGACCGCGATCAGAGAGGGATAGGCCGAAGTGGGCGTATTCCTCTGCGCGGTAGCCGATTCCGAAGACGTAGGTTACCCGTCCCGCGCTGATGTGGTCCAACACCGCCATGTCCTCGGCCAACCGGGCGGGGTCGTAAAACGGCAGGAGGATCACCAGGTTCAGCATCAGTTGCTTGGTGCGCGCGGCAATCGCCGCACCAAGCAGCAGCGGCGAAGGAAGATAGCCGTCGTCAGCGCAGTGATGTTCGCACAACACCGCGGCGATGCACCCGCGAGTCTCGGCCCATGCCGACATTTCGCTTGCCGCCGCGTACAACTCGGTCGGCGGTGCACCGATGGACGGTGCGCGCATGTCGAATCGGAGTGTGAACGGCGGCACTAGCGGTCTCCGTCCGATCCCATGGCTTGCGCGCCGGCCTGAATGACCATCTTGACGGCATCATTGCGACTGAGCGTTTTGAACACCTCTTCGGCCATCCGCATCATGTCGCCCACCATGAGCGTGGGACCGTTGGTGAGATTGTCAAAAGCTTCGTCGATGACATCCTCGGCCGGAATGGCGCCGGGCGGAACGTCGTCGAGTGAGGCTATTTGTCCGCGGCTGTGTTCGAGCTGACGCAAGGCCGGAGTGTCGGTCTTGCCGAGCAAAAGGCACAGCACGTCGACACCCTTGTCGTGAAGCTCGGCCCACAGGCCTTCGGTGAACACCATGTCGAAGGCCTTGGTACCGCCGTACGCGACCATATTGGGTCCGCCGGCTAGCGCCGCACCCGAGCTGAAGTTGACGATGCCGCCGCGGCCGCGTTCCACCATTCTGCCGGCGAAGTGGTGACACAACTGCATCATCACCAGGCAGTTGCGGTGTAGTAAGGCTTCCGCTGCCGACACCGGATTGGCAAGGAAGGGCTGATAGTTCGGATCACCGCCTGCGCAGTAGACCAACATGCCGATGTCGAGATCTTCGGTCGCGTCGACGATCTTCTGCGCCCCGTCTGGATCGGTGAGGTCGACGGCGAGCGTCCTGGTCGCCGCACCGGTACGTTCGCCGATGCCCGCGGCCACCTCTCGCAGTAATTGCTCGCGGCGCGCGACGAGCACTACATCGACACCCTCACGCGCGAGCCTCTCGGCGAACAGCGCACCGCAACCATCGGACGCGCCAACAACTAGCGCCCACGGTCCGTACTTGTCGGATACCTCGCTCATGAGAGCGCCGCCACCGTGCCGAGTCGAACGGGTGAGAACGTCCGCTTGCTGATTCGCCAGCCGTCAGGAGTGCGGACCGCTGCGTCGTCGTAGAAGCCGATCGCATTCACGCCCGAACCGTCGGCGGCAAGAATCAACGCGTCGACGTACGTTCGAACCGACGCGGTGTCATTGTCGATTTCGATTACCTGATTGCTCATGCGGTGCAGGGTGTTCGCCGCCCCCGCGTGGGCAAGATCCATGAACGTGATGATGTCGGTTGCACTTTTCCACTGACCGACCTCGCCATAGTTTAGGTCCGCATCTTCGGTGAAGACCGTTGACAACAGCTCATATTCCCGGCTGTCGATGGCGGTGGCGTAGCGCACCGTCAGGTCGAATATCTCGTCGCGGTCGGTCATTTCACGTCTCCGTTCGGGTGGACGACAATCCGCGGCGGCCCGTCGGACCGCCGGGCCGCCTCGATCGCTTCGGGCACCTCGTCGAGGCCGATGACCTTCCCGATGCTCGGCAACGGGTCCAGCCGCCCCTCGACCACCGCGTCCAGCACCCCGTACCAATCTTGGGGCATAGGGCCACCGCCGAACTGGAACGTGAGGCCCTGCTGCGTTGCCTGGGTGATGTTCAGCGTGTCGCCGGTGTACCAGCCGCCGGCACAATAGATGCGCGTGTAGAACTCCGCTTCCGCTGCGATGCGATCGATCAGACCCGGCGCGCCGACGCATTCGAAGACCACAGCCGAGCCCCCGAGGTGACGTTGTGCCCGCTCACGCCGAAACACGTCGAAAACCGACTCTTCGGCTGCGTCGACGAGCACGTGTGCCCCGAAGTGCGACTTCGCGAGCTCGCGGCGCTCAGCCTTGTAGTCCGACACGATGATTGGCTCGATGCCACGACTGGACAGCGCGGCAACAGCCGAAAGACCGATGGCGCCCGCACCGATGACGATCGGTATCTCGCCCGGTTGGATCGCCGCCGCGCGTACGTAGAACTCACCGACGGCGAATGCGTCGACGACGGCGATGGCATCACTGGACACCGAGCCCTCAACGACTCGCGCGGTGGCCTCCGGCACGACCAGTAGCTCGCCGAAGCTCCCTTGGGCCTCGGGATGCTGACCGATGATGCGAAGCCCACCAGCGCCGCCGTCCACGAGTCTGATCGGCATGGACGTCACGCGCGAGCCGATGGGGAACGCGTCGCTGCACCCGGGCCCGTGGCCGATCACCTCGCCCACGAACTCGTGCCCCATCACGATGTCGCGGTCTGCGTCGTACAGCGATCGCCCGGTCGGGTCGTCGATCGCGAGATCCGGATGGTCCATGAAGTGGACGTCGGACGCACAGATCGCCGTGCTGAGCGTCTTGAGGAGCAGATCAGTCGGACCGGGAACGGGGTCGGCGGTGTCGCGGACCGACAACTCTCCCCCTCGCAACACGACTGCACGCAAGGCGTCACATCCTCATCTGCGAATCTCTATTATTCGAGAATAACTTCTCTAATTACTGAAATGACCGTAAGATGCGGCCGAGAAGGAGTCAAGGTTGCGTGGAGCGAATTCGGCGCCGACTGAACGTGTGCTCGACGTCGTCGAGTTGCTGAGCCGGCCTGGCGATCACCCGATGCGATTTTCCGATGTGGTGCGCGAGCTCGACCTGTCGCAGGCGACCGCACACGCCATCCTCAAGACACTGTCGGACCGCGGTTGGGTCACACGAGATCCAACGACCAAGGCCTTTTCCCCCGGACCCGCATTGACTGTGATGGCGGCGCGCCTCGACGCCGCTCGCCCCTTGGCGGTCGCCGCCCGCGATGCCGTGCGCCGACTTGCGGAATCGACCGGCATGCCCGCCTCGGTGCTGGAGCGCGGTGGCGACCAACTCGTGATCACGGCCTTCGAGCATCTGGAAAGCTCCTCGAATGCGGTGATTCCCACCGAACGAATCCCCTATGCGCCGCCATTCGGCATCGCGTTCGCGGCATGGGACACCCCGGCCGAGCAGAAGGCGTGGGTCGAAAGGGGCGCGGCCGGAAATCCGTCGCTCGTCGAGCGACTCCATGGAGTTCTCGCCCATACGCGTGAACGCGGTTACGACGTGGACTGGATGACTCCCGCGCTCGCGCAGGCGGCACACGCGATAGGCACGCTGACCGGTGATGCCGTCCCCCACAACCTGCGATCGGTAATCGACCAGCTCCGTGTCGAATTCACGTCTGCGAATGTGCTTCCCGATGAGCACACCAGCGGTGCACATCCCGTGGCGACGATCTCCGCGCCGGTACTGGATGCCAGCGGTCACGTGGAGGTGATCCTTGCGGTACATCCGCTGCGGCACATGACTATTCGCGAAGTGAAGAACGCGGCTCAACCGTTGCTTCGCGAGATCAACCGCATCAGCCAAACTTAGATCGCAATTCGTTCTTGAGCACCTTGCCGGTGAGGTTGCGCGGCAACGCATCCACCAATTCGAGTCGCTCTGGGGACTTGTGCTTGCTCAGACCGTGCGCTTCACAGTGTCGCGCGAGATGTTGCAGCGTGAGATCAGCCTCCGGTGCAGCGACGACAACCGCGCAAACTCGTTCTCCCGTCCGTGGATCCGGTACGCCGATCACAGCGACGTCAGCGACCGCGGGGTGCGTCGCCAGCACTCCCTCGATCTCCAGCGCGGAGATGTTCTCGGCGTTGCGGATGATCGCATCCTTGATGCGCCCGGTGACGACGACGTTGCCGTCGGCGTCAATCCGCCCCCGATCACCGCTACGGAACCACCCGTCGTCGTCGAACGCGTCGGCATTCAGCGACGCGTCCACATAGCCGAGGAAGCACTGCGGCCCCTTCAGTCGAAGCTCCCCCTCTTCACCCGGTGCAGCTTCACGCTCGGAGTCGTCGACGACGCGAACGGTCACCCCTGGCACTGGGCGGCCCACCGTGTGATCGAGGACCTCCGGTGATCCGTCTGGCGGTGGCGAGGTCACGACCGGGAACTCGGTGAGGCCCCAGGCGTTCGCCACTCCGGCAACCGAAAGCGTCTGGCGTACTTGGCGCCCCAGCTCGGCGGTGATCGGCGCCCCTCCTCCCACGCAACCGCGCAGATCGGGAAATAACGGCTCTGCACCATGTTCGCGCTGCGCGGCCATATAGGCGACAAAGAAGGGCGTCGCCGAACCGAGCATCGTCGGCCGGTGCGCAGCGACCGCCTTCGGCGTGAGCACCGGGTCGAACGCGTCGAACAGCACCAGACGCATGCCGGTCAGCAGGCTGGCCGCCAACATCGCGGCGCCACCGATGTGTGACACCGGAAAAGCGATCGGATTGACGTCGCTGCTGGAGGCTCCGAACATGCCGACCACGCCTGCCGACCCGGCGATCACCGAACGGTCGCAATGCCGCACGCCCTTCGGAGCCGCAGTGGTGCCCGACGAGTAGTAGACCCACCGGGGCAGAGTCGGCTCCGTAGGAGGGGCGGGTAGCGATGCGGGATCACCCGCGGGAAGCCGGAGGCCATCCGTGATCGGGGCGCCGTGATCCACGACGACAATCGTCATCGGCTGATCGCGGGCGAGCTCGTCGGCGAGCGCGACGTGATCGAAACCGCGCCACACACCGGGGACGATGATCACCTCGGTGCCGAGTTGCGCTGTCACGAAACGGACTTCGCTCTCCCGCCAGATGGGCAGGATCGGATTCTGCACGGCTCCGAGGCGCGTCAGCGCCACCATGACCACCATCGTCTCGAGTGTGGTCGGCAGCTGCCAGGACACTACCGACCCGTCGACGACTCCGCGTTCCGCGAGAGCCGCTGCGGTACTCGCGGCCGCATCGTGTAGCTGCGCATTCGTCAAACTGCGACCGAAGTCGTCGGCGAGGACCACGCGATCGGGATGTGTTGCGGCCGCTTCCTCGACCAGACTCCAGTACGTTCCGCTCATCAGCGGCTCGGCAGCAGCAGCCGCCGTTTGGCCAGGATGTTGCGCATCATTTCATTGCTTCCTCCGGACACCGTATATGCACGCGACCACAACCAGCATTCTCGCAGGCGCTGTTTCGCCTGCTCGACACTCGGATCGGCAGCCACGGTGCACACCATCGGCGCCAGTTCGGCGCCGTATGCCGAAACCCGGTGGTATGTCTCGGCGAAACTCAGCTTGGCGATGGAGCCGTCGCCGGGTCGTTCGGAGCCAGCCACCAGGCGTTCGACGTGGTCGTCGATGAACGCCTTCGCCACCTCCACTTCGACGGCCAACTCGGCCACCTTTTGGCGGATGTCCTCATTCTCGAACGTCGGTTTGGCGTCGAGTGTGGCGTGCCGCACCACCGTTACGAGGTCATCGATCAACAA
Source organism: Mycobacterium sp. 29Ha (assembly GCF_032883055.1). NCBI lineage: Bacteria > Bacillati > Actinomycetota > Actinomycetes > Mycobacteriales > Mycobacteriaceae > Mycobacterium > Mycobacterium sp. 29Ha. The sequence goes on along the minus strand of NZ_JAMQTI010000017.1, from coordinate 67,343 downwards.
CTCCAGCAGGATCACGTTGCCGCCGATCCCGAAGCGTTCGAAATCCAAGCCGGCCATGATGATCGACCACCCTTGGCCGATCTCACCAATCAGGCTGCCTGCGGGCAGCGTGACACCGTCGAGAAAGACTTCGTTCACCTCGATCGCCTCGTTGATCGTCCGGATCGGACGGACCTCGACACCGGCCGCCGACAACGGGACGACAAAGACCGACAGTCCGTGGTGGCGTGACGACGATGGATCGGTGCGAACGAGGGCCAGGCCCATATCCGCCCAGTGCCCGTCGGTGATCCACGTCTTCTGCCCGTCGATGACCCACGACCCGTCGGCCTGCTGCGCTCCTCTGGTCCGGACGTTGGCGATGTCGCTGCCGGCGTCGGGCTCGCTGAGCAACTGGCACCACACATGTTCGCTGCGCCGGATCGGCGGAAGCAGTTCGGCCTTCTGTTCCGCCGACCCGAAGTGCAGCAGCACGTGAGCTGCGAGGTTGACCTGATCCACAGGCCGCGGAGCACGGGCGCGCAGGATCTCCTCGCTGAGGATCCGGTCGTGCAGAGGATGGTGGTCGGCCGACCCGCCGTGCTCGACGGGCCAGTCGGCGCCGACGAATCCCGCGTCGAACAGTGTGGCGAACCACCTGCGTAGTTGTGCTTCCTGTTCAGGGTTCTCGGGGGCCCGGCGCCCCTCCCGCGCGTCGAACGGCGGTGCGTGTTCGGCGATGTGCGCCCTGACCCGGTCCCTGAACTCGGCCAACTCCGCGTCGCTTGGCCGGGCCCCCGGAGTGCTCACCAGCCGGCCTTGTCGGCGAATAGCGCGCGGCTCGCGCGAGCCGTCCCGAGCAGATAGGCGTTGGTGAACACCCGACGCAGTTCGTGGTGCAAGGGGTACTCCCAGGTGAATCCAATGCCGCCCGACAGTTGCATGCACTCATCGACGGCGGCGGGCGCCTTGGCGCTGACGAAGGCATGGGCTGCGGCGGACAACGCGATCGCATCCTTCGTGGCGTCCTCAGAGGTCAATGCTCGGGCGGCTTTCATGATGACCGCACGCGCCTTCGCCTCGAACACCAACAGATCGACCAGTCGGTGTTGCACCGCTTGGAAACTGGCGATCGGCACTCCGAACGCGATGCGCTCTTTGAGGTAGGACACCAGTCGCTCGAAGGTGGCCGAGAACGCTCCCAGCGAATCCGCGCTCAGCAGTAGCCTGGCCATCGCAAGCAGATGGTCCGCTCGTTCGGGCTCTCCGATCAGTACGCTGTCCGCCGCGGAGACGTCGATGCGCCATGCCGCGCGGCTGAGGTCCAATAGCTCGTCGTCGGGACTTCGCGTCATCGCAGCGGATAGTTCGACCAGATGAATGCCGTTGTGGCCCAGGGTAATCAAGATGTCGATCACATCGCCAGAGGCGACCCGGACGGTGTCGCCGGACAATGCACACCCCGCTGTCGCGGTCCCGTCCAGCATGGCGGGCAACCACCGGTCCCGCACATCGGCGGGCGCTGAAGCCAACGCCGCAGCAGACAGCGCACAACCGAACCATGTCGACGAGTTCTGTACGCGGCCCAGTTCCTCGGCGATGATCGTCGACTCCACGGGGCGCCATCCGCTGCCGCCGAGTTTCTCCTCGACGAGCAGCCCGGTCCAATCCATGGCCGCGAGTTCTTTGAGAGAGTCCTGTGCGACTCGTCCGGTCAGGAAATCGCGTGCCGCTTCGCGCAACAGATCGAGGTCGATATCGTCCTCGTCCGCATCCCCCATTCGAGATCTAGCTCCGGGCGAGCAGGTTATCGGCGTTGTCCCGCATGATCCGCTTTTTAGCGGCATCGTCTAGCGGGTCGAGCAGTTTGACGAAGTCTGCAGGCTCTGCGAGGCCTTCGGCATGCGGATAATCCGAGCCCATCACAAGGCAGTCGTCATAACCCAGGCTCGTGACGATTTCGGGAACATCGTCCTCGGGGTACGGCACCACTCGGACGTGTCGCCGAAAGATCGCGGAGGGTTTCTCGGTCAGTTTCCCGCCGATCCACGGCCCGTTTCGGCCCATGCCCCGGCTCTTGTCCATGTGCTTTGTGAAGAAGGGCACCCACTCGGCCCCGTGTTCGGCGACGAGAACGTTGAGCCCGGGAAATCGGCCGAACAGATTGTCGAAGATGAGCGCGGAAAGTGTGTCTTCGATCGGACGTTGGCCGTAGATGTTCATCCATTGCCACGCTGACATATGCCATGAGGCGGGATCTGCATTTTGTCCCCAAGCCGGTGAGATCGCGTCGAAGTACCAGAAGGGCATGATGTGGAAGACGAGGACGCAACCAGCCTCCTGGAGGCGGGCATAGACCGGATCGAAGTAGGGGTCGCCCGGGGATCTACCGTAGGCCGGACCTGTCGGCAGCAGAACAAATTTCGCACCCTGCGCGATCAGGGCTTCGGTCTCGGCAACCGCCGAGTCGAGGTCGCGAAGCGAAAGGAGTCCGGTCGCGTACAGACGATCTTCGTAGTTGAAGCCCCATTCCTCGTCGAACCATCGATTGAACGACCGGAGATTCGCGTACAACGCTGCCGTGTCATCGACGTAGTGCTCGGCGGCTAGAGCCATTCCGCTCGGATAGATGACCATCCGCTCGACGTTCTGTTTCTCCATCACCGCGAGTCGCGCCGACCGCTGGATGTACTCCGGCTGCATCGGCTGCGGCTCGTAAGACTCCTCGGGATTGCCCGATCCCATCTGCCTCAGCATCTCCTTCAGCGAACCGGGGCGGTATGCGACGTCCAGGCCCAGCCCCCCTTCGCTGTTGAAGGTTGCGACTCGGTGCCCGGCGAGAATCACCTCCACTCCGTCCGCACCGCGCACCGTGGTGATCGCCCGGTCGTGAAATTCCTTGGGAAGGTAGCGGGTAAACGCATCTCGCGTCTCATAGCAGTGCGTGTCGCAATCGAAGATCCCGTAGTCGAGTCTCGTCGTCATCGCGCTCCTCCTTCGTGCGAGAATGCATATTCTCTGATTTAGGAAAAGATACTATCCTCGTCCGGGAATGCCCATCCCGGGGTCGGAACGGCAGGAGGTTGCGAGTGGCGGCAAGTGAGGCCGACGACCTCCGAGTGGCGGTGCGGGAGTTTCTGCATGCCAACTCGTCCAGCAGCCGGGTACGCGAGCTCATGGCCACCGAAGAGGGCTATGACGAGGTCGTATGGCACAAAATGGCCGAGCAACTCGGACTGCACGGCATCGCAGTACCCGAGCAGTACGGGGGTGCCGGTGCAGGGCTCCGCGAGCTGGCGGTCGTGTTCGAGGAGATGGGCGCGGCACTGCTGGGCTCTCCGTTCTTCTCCACTGTCGCGATGGCCATCCCGGCCATCATCGCCAGCGGCGATGAGCAGGCAATGACCGATTACCTTCCGTCGCTCGTCGACGGGACGCGCACCGCGACGCTCGTCCTCAACGGAGCACTCGACACATGGAATTCAGCGGCTGTGACCCTGACCGCGCAACGTGACGGCGACGGTTTCCGCGTGACCGGTGACGCCGCTCTGGTGCTGGATGGCCATACCGCAGACCTCGTGCTGGTCGCGGCCACCAGCGGTACCGGCATCTCGTTGTTCGCGATAACCGCCGATGCCGACGGAATGACTCGCGAACCGCTCGCGACTCTGGATCGCACGCGAAAGCTCGCCAGGATCCGCTTCGAGGGCGTCAACGCCCGCCTCATCGGAGACGACGGGGCTGCCGCGGGTGCATTGGCGAGGACCTACGACCTCGCTGTCGTCGCGCTGGCCGCCGAGCAGGTCGGCGCGGCGCAGCGGTGCCTTGACATGGCGGTTGACTACGCCAAGGAACGCATCCAGTTCGGTCGCGCCATCGGCAGCTTCCAAGCCGTCAAACACCGGTGCGCGGACATGCTTGTCCTCGTCGAAGGTGCACGCTCGGCCGCCGCGCACGCGGCCGAAGTCGCCGACGAGAGCGAACTGGCGATCGCCGCGTCGGTGGCGAAAATGGCTTGCTCCGAAGCCTTCCTGCAGGTCGCCCTCGACAACATGCGTATACACGGCGGAATCGGTTTCACCTGGGAACACAATGCCCATCTCTATGTCCGGCGGGCGAAAGCCACACAGTTGATTCTCGGCACCCCCGACTTCCACGCCCAGCGACTCGCGGACCTCGTGACCATCTGAAAGGACGCCCATGACCATCTCGTTCTCCCTGGAACTACCCACGCAGCGAGTGGACGCGGTATCGGAGTTCGTCACCGCCGAAGCAATCTCTGAGATCGCCAGTGTCGCCGAGGCCAGCGGCTTCCGTGCGGTACACGTCACCGATCACCCTGCTCCCGATGCGAAATGGCTCGACCACGGGGGGCATCACGCTCTCGATCCATTCGTCGCGCTGTCATTCGCGGCCGCAGCCACCACGGACGTGAATCTGCTGACCAACGTCTACATCGCGGCATATCGCAACCCTTTCCTCGGTGCGAAGTCGATCCAGAGTCTTGCCGTTCTCTCCGGCGGGAGGCTGATCCTCGGCACAGCGGCCGGCTACCTCAAGCCCGAATTCAAGGCTCTGGGAATTGATTTCGACAGCCGGGGTGCCCTACTAGACGAGGCTCTCGACGTACTCGGCAAGGTACTCACCGGCGATGATGTGGCCTATCAGGGCACGTCATTCGCCGCGCGCGGAGTGCGACTCTACCCCGTACCTGCGACTGCCCCGCCCATTTGGGTGGGCGGCAACAGCAAGCCCGCCGTCCGCCGCGCGGTCACGAGGGCACAGGGGTGGGCGCCCTTCAATACCTTCGGTTATGCGGCGGCGTCGCGCACAGCGGAGATCTCGACGCTGGACGACTTGCAGTCGGCGATCGCGTGGGCCATGAAGTACGCAGCGGAGGTCGGGCGGACGGAGCCGCTGGACATCTGCTTCTCAGCCGGCAACCTGCTCGACGAGAGCAAGAGCACCGATGAACGGCACGCCACCATCGCGACGCTGGAGAGTATGGGGGTGACGTGGCTGACCGTCGCGCCTCAGGGGGCCACTCGGGCTGAGGTCGTCGACCACGCGCACGCGTTCGCCGAAGAGTTCATCGCATGAGGCTGGCGGCCGAGAACGCGTCCACCTTGATTCGGCGATGGGCGAACAGCCATCGTCCGCCGGAGGGAACCAGAATGTCCCGATACCGACCCCAGTGGTCGAGTCCGACGTCGGTGTGAACGGCGAAATAGCTGCTGACTTCCACCCTGTCGCGGGTAACCGATTCAAACCGGATACTCGAAACGTGGTGGCGCACATGCGTCGGCGTCTGCTTGTTCGGATCTGACTCCCGGACCATCGCCGAGCCCAGGCCCGCCTCGATCGCCGCAGGGCCTTTCAGCGGTTCAACGCCGCCGGTGAACTCGAGGACACCGTCAGGCGCGAAACAGCCCGCCAGTGCGTGCAGGTCGAACCGGTCGGTCGCAGCGGTGTAGTCCGACAGCGTATGCCGCACCTCTTCGCGGATGTCGATCTCCCAACTGCGCATCTACCCTCCTCTGGAAAAGGCGCTGCGCCACACGATAACGTCTGTTCTCATGCCGCAACCCAAACTGCTCGACCTCGTCAGGCCGGAGACGACCGCCATCGTCACCCAGGAATGCCAGGGCGGTGTGATCGGTGCGCAGGCCGGCCTTCCCATGCTGGCCGAGGAGGCGCAGCGGGAGGCGATCCCGAACATCGCCAGACTGCTCGAAGCGGCGCGTCCCGCGGGGGTGACCGTCGTCCATTGCCTGATCCACCGGCGCCCTGACGGTCGCGGTTCCAACACCAACGCTCGGCTGTTCATGGCGGGTAAGTCCTTCGCCGCCGATTTGACACCCGGCAGTCCCGGAGGGTCCGTGATTCCGGAACTCAATCAGCAGCCGACCGATATCGAGCTCACGCGCTACCACGGCGTCGGGCCCATGACCGGTACCGATCTCGACTCTGTTCTGCGCAATCTCGGCATCAAGACCATTGTGGGGGTTGGCGTTTCGCTCAACATTGCGATTCAGAACTTCGTCATGGACGCGGTCAACCGCAGCTATCAGTTCGTGCTGCCGCGCGACGCGGTGGCAGGGTTCCCCCGGGAGTACGCAGAGTCGGTCATCGACAACACCTTGGCCCTGCTCACGACGGTGACCACCACAGACGCCGTCGTCCAAGCATGGAATGAGCTTGCCGGACCCTGACCCGATCTGGATGTTGGCAGGCGTTGGTGATAACGTCAGTTCTCATTAGGCGTAAACGCTGATATTCGCTGCTCTGAGGAGGGTTCCCTCATGTCTCCGCGGTCCTTGCCGTATCCCATCTTCGACATCGACAACCACATGTACGAGACCCGCGATGCGCTGCTGAAGTATCTGCCCAAAGAGCACAAGGGCAAGGTCGGCTATGTCGAGGTGAACGGACGGCCGAAGCTGGTCGTCAAAGACCACATCAGCCATATGATCCCCAACCCGACCTTCGAGCGCGTCGCGCGGCCGGGCAGCGCCGAGGATTACTTTCTGGGCAACAATCCCGACGGTCTGAACTTCCGCGAGTTCATCGGCGAGGCAATGGACGTCATCCCGGCCTACCAGGAGCCCGCGCCACGCTTGGAACTGATGGACGAACTGGGCATCGACCAGTGCGTGATGTACCCGACCCTCGCGAGCCTCATCGAAGAGCGCACCACCGATGACGTCGTGCTGACACATGCGATCATCCACGCACTCAACGAGTGGATGCACGAGCATTGGACGTTCAACTACCGGGACCGCATCTTCGCGACGCCCGTGATCTGCCTGCCACTGGTCGACGAGGCCATCAAGGAGTTCCACTGGTGCCTGGAGCGCGGGATGAAGACCTTCCTCATCCGCCCTGCTCCGGTACCCAGCCGCTTCGGCGGTTCGCGATCCATGGGGCTCCCGGAGTTCGACCCCTTCTGGCAGGAGGTAGTCGACTCAGGCTTGCCCGTCACCATGCATGCCTCGGACTCCGGCTATCAGAAGCACCTCATGGAATGGGAGGGTGGTGGCGAGTATCTCTCCTTCAAGACGAGCACTCTGCGCGAGGTCGTGATGGGCTTCCGCGCCATCGAGGACACGTTGGCAGCCCTCATCTGCCACGGCGCTCTGTCGCGATTCCCTGACCTGAAGATCCTCGTCGTCGAGAATGGAAGCGGCTGGGTGCCGAACCTCCTACGCCTTCTGGAGAAGGCGTACAAGACGATGCCCAAAGAGTTCGACGAACATCCGATCGAGGTGTTCAAGCGCAACATCTACATCCACCCGTTCCTCGAGGACGACGTCAAGGGAATCGTGGACATCATGGGCGAGGACCACGTGATGTTCGGTTCCGACTTCCCACACCCCGAGGGCATCGGCGATCCGCTCAGTTTCGTGGACCGCCTGGAAGGCCTTTCTGACACCGCGAAGGCGAAGATCATGGGCGGCAACGCAATCAAGCAGTTGGGGCTCCAGGTCTCGGTATGACGCAGGCGCTCTCCTCCCCCAGGATTTACGAGGGTATCGCCGGGTTCGAAGCGCATGTCGGCGAGCATCTCGGCTACAGCGGGTGGCGCCAGGTCACGCAGACCGAGATCGACCTCTTCGCCGAGGCGACCGGAGATCACCAATGGATCCACGTCGATGCGGAGAAAGCCGCACAGGGTCCGTACGGTAAGACGATCGCGCACGGATATCTGACGCTGTCGTTGGTTCCCGTTCTCGTGCAACAGATCTATCGGGTGACCGGCTTGTCGATGCAGGTGAACTATGGAGTCGACAAGCTTCGCTTTCCCGCTCCGGTTCCCGTCGACTCGCGCATCCGCGCTGGTGCGGAGTTGGTGAAGGTGGAGCGCAACGAGAAAGGTGGCCGGGCCACCGTTCGGGTCACGGTCGAGGTGGAGGGCTCAGACCGTCCGGCATGCGTCGTAGACACGATCGCCGCGATGGTGGACGCCTGAGCCGGCTAGGAGTTGAGTAGCCGGTCACCGATGACCTTCTGCTCGCGTAGCGTTGTGACTTCCTCTTCGGACAGGCCCAACCCGGCCAATACTTCGGCATTGTGCTGACCGAGTGTCGGCGACGGCGTGTGGTGATGTCGCGACGGTCCGGGCGTGATCCGAAAAGGCCAGCCCGGGTATCTTTGTCGGCCCGAGAGCGGGTGCTCGAGCTCTTCGTAGAAGCCTCGCGCGTCGAGCTGGTCGACGTCGTACATTCGGTCGCCGGTCAGTAATCGCTCCGCAGGCACACCGCGGCGCCGCAGTGCGTCGGCGGCCTCATCCGGATTCTGCGTGGCCGTCCACTCGCGTAAGACCTCGTCGAACGCATCGTGGTTGGTTAAGCGCGCCTCCGCGGTGCCGAACCGCGGATCGTCAGCGAGCTCAGGCCTGCCGATCACGTCGAGCGTCGCGACCCAGTCGGCATCGTCACGCACCGAGATGGCCACCCATTCGTCCTCACCGGCGGCACGGTAGACACCCTGTGCGTAGCTGCGGTGCCGGTTTCCCTCTCGCTCGGGCACTCGACCGGTCAACGAGTATTCGATGACCGGTTCAGCCGTCACCACGGCCCCGACTTCGATCTGAGCGACCTCGATGAGTTGACCCTCACCGGTTTTGCGCTTGTGTTCGAGTGCGGCCAGGAGCGCGGCGGTGGCGTGCGTACCGACAACCGGATCCGCGGGTCCCTGCAGGTTGCATGGTGGGCCGTCGGGATAGCCGGTAGCCGCCGACATTCCCGATAGCTGCTCGAAGTTCAGCGCCCACCCGACGTAGTCGCGCCAAGGACCCTCGAGCCCCAGGCCGGGCATGCGCACCATGATCACGTCTGGATTGACCTCCACCAACGAGTCGTAATCCAGTCCGAACTGCTCCACCACGCGTGGCGAGAAGTTCTCGACCACCACGTCGGCCTCAGCGGCAAGCCGCAGTGCAAGTTCACGGCCGGCCTCCGACGTCAAGTCCAAGGTGATGTCGCGCTTGTTGAGATTGGTGGCCTGCCACATCGGCCCGACTTCGTACCAGTCATCGCTGTTGCGAAGCAGCGAACCCGAATACCGATGTCCGTCGGGACGTTGGATCGATTCCACCTTGACGACGTCTGCGCCGAACGCACCCAGGTACATGGTGAGATAGGCGCCGGACCAGAAGGTGCTCAGGTCAAATACCTTCAGGCCGGCGAATGGCGAATCGACGTGCTCCTGGACAGCGGGTGACGGAGCGTCAGCACGAGCACCCCAGTCCGCGGCGTGGTCCCCCAGCCGTGGCGCAGGCGTCGGGGCGCCCACCGGCGTCCTAGAGAATCGGAACGGAGCTCCCGGTCGCGAAAACCGCGCGCCCGCAACGTCACTCTCGATGAAGAACCCACGATCTCGGTATTGAGGTGAGTCCAGAATCGTTGCGCCGTCGTTGATGGGTGCCGCGGGTATCCGCATCGCCTGGCTCAGCTCCACGAGGTCGGCCACGGTCATCGAGTCGAGAAACGGCTGTGCCTTGGCGAAGAATTCGTCGCGCTCAGGCCCACCCAGCATGATGGCGATCTGCTTCTCACCGAATTCGGGAAGTCCGACCATCGCGCACACGTCGAGCCAGTGCTGGCCGGTGAGACAGTTGATCCCGATCCACCCGTCCGCGGCACGCACGATACCCAGCATCGGTCCGGCCTTTGAATTAGGCGGTAAGCCCATGCTTTTCAAGCGTGCTGCCATCAGCATCGGGTAGGGCAGGGTCGACAACAGCGCCTCGAACGTCGACACGTCGACCTCGACCACCCGGTCGGTGCCGGCGGCGATCCGCAATGCCGTCAACGCACCGAGCGCGGCATAGCCACCGGCGATGTACTCGGGGATACGCGCACCGGACTGCACGGGCGGCCGGTCAGGCTCACGAGTGCTCACCCATCCGGATGCAGCCTGGACCGTCAATGGCGTCGATTGGCGGTCACATCGTGGCCCGTCCTGTCCATAGTCAGAAATCCGAACGACGACAAGGTTCGGATTGATCTGTCGCAGGCTGTCGTCGTCGATACCCCAGTCCCAGCGAAGCGACGAACCCGGTGCGAGATTCTCGACCAATAGATCGGCTTGTGCTATCAGATCGCGGACCTCTTCACCGGCAGAATCGAGATCGACTGTCAATCCCCGCTTTCCGGCATTCAGATATTCGAACAGGCCACCGGACGCACCCCAGCTTCGCAGCGGATCGCCGGACTGCGACTCGATCTTGACGACGTCAGCACCGAGGTCGACGAGAAGTTTCGTGCAATACGGTGCGGTGATGTCGGTTCCGAGTTCGACGACCCGCAGCCCGGCCAGCGCTCCGGTCACGCAGGCACTCCGATCGCCTTCGGCTCCATGTACGCCCGCAAACCCATGACGCCGCCTTCACGTCCGATACCGCTCTGCTTGAACCCGCCGAACGGCGCGTCTCCAGGAATTGTGCCGTTGATCGAGACCTGACCCGTTCTGATCCGTCGCGCAATGCCGAGTCCGCGCTCGATGTCGCCACCCCACACCGCGCCACCGAGCCCGTAGGCCGAATTATTGGCAATCGCAACCGCTTCGTCGTCGTCGCGATAACGCATCACGGTCAGCACCGGACCGAACACCTCCTCCTGCGCGATGTACGACTCGGCGGCGGCATCGGTCAAAACGGTGGGCTCGAAGTAGAAGCCGCGGTCGACATCCTTGGGGCGCCGTCCACCGGCGACGATCTTCGCGCCGTCGGCCTCGGCCCGTCTCACGAAACCCTCGACCCTCTCCAGGTGTCCACGGCTGATCAGCGGTCCCATTCCGACCGCCGAATCGGTGGGATCCCCCACAATCACGTTGCGCGCCAACGCGGCCAAGCGGTCGACGACGTCGTCGTGCAGCGCGTCGGGAACCAACAGGCGGCTGTTGAGAATGCATGCCTGTCCCGCGTGCAGCGTGCAGCCCTCGAAAAGCAACCGTTCGAGCATGTCATCGGTCAGCTCGACGTCGTCGAGCAGAATGCTCGCCGATTTGCCGCCGCACTCGAGCAGAATTCGCTTCATCGTTGTTGCAGCGCCTGCCATCACATCCCGGCCGACCGCGGAGCTGCCCGTGAAACTCACCATGTCCACCCGCGGGTCGAGGGTCAAGATCCGGCTGGCCAGGACGCTGCTTGGAGTGACGACGTTGACGACGCCCGGCGGAATATCGGTCTCGTCGTGGATGAGTCGCGCGAGTGCCAGACCGGCCAACGGGGTCAGCGGAGACGGCTTGAGCACCAGCGTGTTGCCGGCGGCGAGCGCGGCACCCAGCTTCATCACGTTGAGGGTGTGCGGGAAGTTCCATGGCGTCATCGCTGCCACCACGCCGAGCGGCTCGTAGCGCAACAGGGTGGTGCCGGCCGCACCCCAAGCATCCATCGGCGTCTCGGCCGGCTCCATCGCCAGCTCCGCAGCGTGTCCGACCATGAACGCCGGCCCGTCGACGTGGATCAGGCGTTCATTTGCTGTGCAGCCCCACTCGGCCTGAGCGAGCGCATTGATCTCGTCGCCACGCGCAAGCAGCGCGTCGCTGAGCTGCTGCAGGCAGCGCGACCGTTCCGCGGCTTCGGCGGCGGCCCACGACTCGAAGGCGTTTCGCGCCGCGCCGATGGCCTGCTGGACCTGCTCGGCGCCGGCATCCGGCGCTGTGGCGATCACCTGCTCGGTCGCCGGGTTGAGGACGTCGTACCGCCCGCTGTCCGCCTCGACCCAACTGCCGTCGATATAGAGGTCATAGCTGTCGACGAAGCTCGATTCGGCCATCAGTTCACGAGACCTTCCTTGGTGTCCGCTGAAATGCATGGTCGTCCGCCGAGACGTGCGCGACGTCCGACATATTGCTCCCCTGTGTACACCCATGACCGTGATGACGTCAACGTTATCCCGGGTTTAGCTGGGTGAATGATGATTGACATGGTCGATGCCAGTGCGGTAGACACATACCTGCCGGACACTGTCGCGAGATCTGTCCGATCAAACCATGTGTTGAGGAAGGCCCGCAGTGCCCACTGACTCCACCTCCAAACCAACGTCCACGCTCCCCCTGCACTCACCGGACTTCTATGCAGGCGACCCGTACCCGGCGTACCGCGAACTGCGCACCAGCACGCCCATCGTCTGGAACGACGCCACGAACTTCTGGGCGCTGACGAAGTACGAGGACATCCGCTACGTATCCGGTCATCCGCTCACGTTCACGTCGACGAAGGGCATCACCATCCCGGACCCGAGCCAGCCAGAACCGGTCCAGGAAGGCAATCTCATCTTCACGGACCCACCGCGGCACCGGCAGCTACGCAAGCTCATCAATTCGGGATTCACCCGACGTCAGGTGACGTTGCTGGAGCCGAAGGTGCGCGAGATCGTCAAGGGCATCCTCGATGACGTCGATCCGTCCCGGGAGTACGAGTTCGCCGAGGAGATCGCCGCCCCCCTGCCCACCCGGCTGATCGCCGAGATGCTCGGTGCACCTCCCGAGGACTGGGAGCAGTTCCGGGCGTGGTCCGATGCAGCCGTGGGCACGGCCGATCCTGACATCGAGCTCGACAACGTGGTCGCCCTCGGCCAGCTCTACGAGTACTTCACCAAACTGATCGATGCCCGCCGTTCCGGTGACGTCGTCGGCAACGACCTCCTGAGCATTCTGGCCGCCGCCGAGGTCGACGGTGAGCGACTCACCGACGCCGACCTCCTGAACTTCTCCTTCTTGCTCCTGGTCGCGGGCAACGAGACCACCCGCAATCTCATCGCATTGGGAACGCAAGCGCTGCTGGATCACCCCGACCAGTTCTCGTTGCTGCGCTCCAATCCGGAGTTGTTGCCGCTGGCCGTCGAGGAAATGTTGCGGTTCACCAGCCCTGTGACCCATATGGCACGCGAGGCCACCGAGGACGTCGAGATCCGCGGCCAGCAGATCAAAGCAGGCGAGAAGATCGTGATGCTGTACGGCGCGGCCAATCGCGATGCGGAGATCTTCGGACCCACCAGCGAAGAGTTCGACATCACCCGCAATCCGAACCCGCACATAGCATTCGGTGCAGGTGAACATGCCTGCCTCGGCGCACAGCTGGCACGACTCGAGGCTCGAATCATGTTCGAAGTGCTGCTGGGCACCTACCCGACGATCGAACTGACCGGCGACGTGACCCGACTCCGGGCCACGATGGTGCCGGGCGTGAAGAAGATGCCCGTACGTCTGAAAGCGAGTGTCTGATGGATTTCGACTACACACCGGAGCAAGAACAGCTCCGCAAGGACTACCGCGAACGCCTCGAGGCCGTGATGACCCCCGAGCGACGGAAGTCCGTCGCCAAGCTCGCGGAGGGCGGCGACGCGATGAGCGAGTGCAGGCGCGCGCTCGGTGCGGCCGGGTTGCTGGGCGTCGCCTGGCCGGTCGAATACGGCGGCAGTGGGCTGACCGCACTCGAGCAGTACATCTTCGGTGAAGAAGCGCGCCGGGTGAATGCACCGCTGCCGATGATCACGCTGAACACCGTCGGTCCCACGCTGATTCAGTACGGCACCGAGGAGCAGAAACAGGAGTTCCTGCCCGCGATCCTCAGGGGCGAGGTCGACTTCGCCATCGGATACTCCGAACCCGGCGCCGGCAGCGACCTGGCGTCACTGCGAACCACGGCAGTGCGCGACGGCGACCACTTCGTGATCAACGGATCGAAGATGTTCACCAGTGGTGCCGAGTTCGCCGACTACATCTGGCTGGCTGCCCGCACCGATCCAGAGGCCAAGAAACACAAGGGCATAACGGTGTTCATGGTGCCCACCGACTCCCCCGGATTCTCCTGGAAGCCGCTGAACACCATGCCCGGCGTGCAGACGTACTACACGTTCTACGACGACGTGCGTGTTCACGAGAGTGCGATCGTCCTCGGTGAGAACGAGGGGTGGAAGCTGATCACCAATCAGCTGAACCTCGAACGCGCCGCGTTGGGAAATCTCGGCGCACTCGAGCCGCTCTTCAGCAAGACACTGGAATGGGCCCAAACCACAGCGCTCGACGACGGTTTGGTGATCGACCAGCCGTGGGTGCAGCAAGCGCTGGCGCGGGTGGAAGCTCAGGTCGCCGCGTATCGACTGTTGAACCTGCGAGTGAACTCCAACATGAGCTCCGGAGCGCTCGGCATGGGCGAAGCCTCAGCCGCGAAGGTTTTCGGCACCGAACTCACCCAGCAGGTGGCCCGTGAGCTTCTCGACGTGGTCGGCCAGGCGGGCCTGCGCAAGCAAGAATCGGCCCCGCTGAAGGGCGAACTGGAAAGCGCGTACCGACTGGCCGTCATCAACACTTTCGGTGGCGGCGCCAATGAACTGCAACGCGACATCATCGCCATGGCGGGACTTTTGATGCCGCGGGCCCCCCGTGACATGCGAGCCTCCTGAAAGGAACAGTTACGTGACCGAACTCGCCAAAGACGAGCTACGCGAGCGCCTCGATGCACTGATCGGCACACCGACCGACGGGGTCGGCAAGCCGTCCCGCGCCCCCGACCCGGTGAATGCCGCGATGATCCGGCACTGGGCATATGCGCTGGACGACATGAACCCGGCGTACTTGGATCCGGAGTTCGCCGAGAACTCCCGCTACGGCGGACTGGTGTCACCACCGGTGATGCTGCAGAGCTGGACGATGCCTCCACCCAAACTCGCGGGCATTCACGAGCGCGGCGGTGTGCCGATCGAGATCAAAACCAATCCGCTGCAGTTCCTCTCCGATGCGGGTTACACCGGCATCATCGCGACCAACTCCGAGTTCGAAATCGACCGTTATCCCCGGGTCGGAGACCAGATCACCGCAGAGACGGTTTTCGATTCGATCTCCGATGAGAAGAAGACCGCGATGGGCAACGGCTTCTTCGTCACGTGGGTGACCACCTATCGCGATCAGAACGACGAAGTCATCGGACGGCAGTGGTTCCGGACCCTGCGTTTCAAGACGGGTGGCGCCCCCGCCGGAACGGCTGGGGACTGATGGCCACCAGACTCGCCCCCTCGATCAGTCCCGACACAGAGTTCTTCTGGTCGGGGTTGAAGGAGCATGAGCTTCGCATCCAGCGCTGCACGGACTGCAATACGCTGCGGGTACCGCCGCGGCCGATGTGCGGCAAGTGTCAGTCGCTGAATTGGGATTACGTCGTGTCGAACGGTCGCGGCACGGTGTACAGCTTCGTGATGCCGCAATATCCACCACTTCCTTTTCTCCAGTACCCCTACGTCGTTGCGCTCATCGAGCTCGACGAGGGCGTTCGCATCGTTTCGAACCTCTGCGTGATCGAACCTGCCGACATCGAGGTTGGAATGCCCGTCGAGGTGTTCTACGAGACTTTTGAGGCGCTTCCAAGTGGTGACGAGTTGACGCTGCACCAGTTCCGGCCCGCCGGCTGACCGAAGGCGAGAATTCACAATGGATTTCACATTCACCGAAGAACAAGAGACGGTCGGCAAGGTCGCCCGACAGCTGTTCGAGGCTCGCGCGACTCCAGAACATCTGACCGAACTCGAGTCCACCGATGTGCGTCACGACACCGCGTTGTGGAGCGAATTGGCGACCTCCGACCTGCTCGGTATCGCACTCCCAGAATCGGTGGGCGGCACCGGCGGCAGTTTCCTTGAGCTCGCCGTTCTGCTCAGCGAGGTCGGGTTCAGCGTCGCGCCGGTGCCGGTATACGCGACGCTCGCGCTGGGTGCGGACACCATTGCGCGGCACGGAGACTCCGCATTGCAGCAACGGTACCTGCCTGGCGTCGTCGATGGCAGCACGATCCTCACCGCGGCGCTCGCCGAGCCGGGGAACTCCAACCCAGCCGCGCCGCGCACGACGGCTCGTGCCGACGGAGATTCGTGGCGACTCGACGGGAACAAGGACCTGGTGCCTGCGGCGCAGCTGGCCACGGCCATCGTCGTATCCGCACAAGCCGACGACGGGCCCGGCCTCTTCGTCATCGAAACGGCCTCAGACGGTGTCACAGTCACTCCGGTCGTCACGACGAATGGTGAACCACACGCTGATGTCGAACTGTCCGGCGTGGTCGGCCAGCGGCTGACCGAGCACGTCGGTGCCGACATCGTCAGCTCGCTGTATACCCGTGCCCTGGTGGCTCTCTGCGCGATCCAAATCGGCGTCGTGGAAAGGGCTTTGAAGCTTGCCGCCTCCTACACCAGTGAGCGTGAGCAGTTTGGCCGCCCCATCGGATCGTTCCAAGCCGTCCAACAGAGGCTGGCCGATGCCTTCATCGACGTTGAAGCCATCCGCTGGACCACCTGGTACGCCGCCTGGCTGATCGCCGAAGGGAGGCCGTGTGAGCGCGATGCCGCCATCGCCAAGTTCTGGGCCGCGGAGGCGGGCGCGCGGGTCACGGCCTCGGCTCAGCAAGTGCACGGGGGCATGGGCATTGACGTGACCTATCCGCTGTCACGCTATTTCCTGTGGGCCAAGCAGATCGAACTCGCTCTCGGGTCGGCGTCACAACAACTGGCCCGCCTCGGCCATACGTACTCGGAAGGAACGAAATGACCTCCACCATCGGGCGCACCACCACCCTCGCGTTCAACGCCATCAACGTCGGCGACGAAGTCACGCCGATGGATGTTCCCGTCACCACCACCCTGATCGTGGCGGGAGCCATCGCATCCCGTGACTACATGCCGGTGCACCACGACCGCGACTTCGCCAACTCGCAGGGGTCGAAAGACATCTTCCTCAACATTCTGACCACAAACGGGCTCTGCGTTAAATTCCTGCACGACTGGGCGGGTCCCGAGGCGATGGTCAAGAAGCTGTCGATTCGCCTTGGTGTCCCCGCATATCCGAATGACCCGATGCGCTTCGAGGGCAGCGTCACCGACAAATCGGTTTCGGACGGCGAGGGCCTCGTCGAGATCGCCTTCAAGGGCACCAACAGCCTCGGCGATCACGTGAAAGGCACCGCTGTGCTCAGCCTGCTCGACGGAGTGGATGCGTGACGCGAAGACGAGCAGCGGAGGCGGATCGCGCATGAGCAGGGACGGAATAGGCGGCAAGGCAGCGCTTGCCGGCATCGGACAGACCGAATTCTCGAAGGAGTCGGGTCGAACCGAGATGCAATTGGCCTGCGAGGCAGTCAAAGCGGCCATCGACGATGCCGGGCTACGTCCCAGCGACATCGACGGCATGGTGACCTTCTCCGTCGATGAGAACGAGGAGATCGAAGTCGCGCGCAACGTCGGCATCGAGAACCTCACGTTCTTCACGAGGGTGCCACACGGCGGCGGAGCCGCCGCCGGCACGGTGATGCAGGCTGCCATGGCGGTCGCGACCGGTGCCGCCGAAGCGGTCGTCTGCTATCGGGCGTTCAACGAACGCTCCGGATTCCGCTTCGGCGGCGCTGGACGTCAACCCGGCGTGACCCCGCTGTGGATGGCACCATACGCACCGTTCGGTTTCATGACACCCGCGGCCTGGGTCGCACTGCACGCTCAGCGCTACATGTCGACCTACGGCGTCACCAACGCCGACTTCGGCAAGATCTCCGTCATCGACCGCAAGCACGCGGCCAAGAACCCGGATGCCTGGTTCTACGAGAAGCCGATCACCCTTGAGCAGCACCAGGAGTCACGCTGGATCATCGAGCCGGTACTGCGCCTGCTCGACTGCTGCCAGGAGAGCGACGGCGGCGTGGCGATGGTGGTGACGAGTCTGGAGCGCGCCCGCGATCTCGCCAAGCCGCCGGCAGTCATCACTGCTGCCGCGCAGGGCGCGGCGTTCGACGGCGAAGTCATGACCAGCTACTACCGTGAAGACATCACGGGCCTGCCCGAGATGGGCGTGGTCGGCAACAAACTCTGGCGTGACTCCGGGCTCAAACCCGACGACATCTCGACGGCGTTTCTCTACGACCACTTCACCCCGTTCGTCTTCACACAGCTCGAGGAGCTCGGCTTCTGCGGGCGCGGCGAGGCCAAGGACTTCGTTTCCGTTGAGGAGTTGTCACTCGGCGGGCGACTGCCGATCAACACGAACGGTGGGCTGTTGGGCGAGGCCTACATCCACGGCATGAACGGCATCACCGAAGGGGTGCGCCAGGTTCGGGGCACGTCGTACAACCAGGTCGACAACGTCGAACATGTGCTCGTCACCTCGGGCACCGGCGTCCCCACCAGCGGACTCATCCTGGCCCCGGACCGCTGACCAGCTAATGTCGAGCGGTGAGTTCTGAGATGACGCAGGCCCAGGCCGCGCAGGCGACCGACACCCGGGATGCCATCATCTCGGCCGCGTTCGCCTGCTTCCGCACCCAGGGCCTCCGCAAGACGACCATCGTCGACATCGCGAAGGCAGCCGAAGTCTCCCGCAGCACCTTCTATGAGTACTTCCGGGACAAGGAGACCATCGTCGAGGCCTGCGCGGAGGCCGCCTCCCAGCGCTTCTACCGCAATATGGCCACAGCAATCGACCGCCACGGCGGCAGCACTCTGGAGGGCCGGCTGGTGCGAGCGGCGATTTTCGTCACCCAGGCACGCAGAGTCGTCGAGCCCGAGGCGTATTTCGACGAAGAGGAAGTCAACCTCATGATGACGAAGAACGCAGCCACGCTCCTCAAGGAATGTGCCGAGTTCCTCGCCCCCTATGTGGTTGCGGCCAGGCTTACCGGCGAGGTGCGCAGCGACCTCGACATCGCCTCGGCGACCGAGTGGTTCGCGCGCATGCTGTTCTCGCTGTTCACCACGCCCTCACCGAATATCGATATGCGCGACGACGACGGCGTGGCGGCCTTCGTGCGGCCTTATGTTGTCAACGGTTTCGTCGAGGACCGGTCCCGCAGGCGCTGAATCCGCTATCACGTCGCCTGGATCGTCCATGGCCCAATGGATATAGTCATTCTCATAAATGGAATCGAGGATTGTCACGTGAGTTCCGTAGTTCATGCGAACACCCCCGCGCACTCACACACGAAGTCGTCGAGTCGCGGTCGGGCCACACCCAGCAAGCTGGTGGTATTCGCCGCCAATACGGCCGACGCAGTGGCGGCTGCAGGTGGGCTCATATATGACTCGGTCCGTGCCGGCTGGCACGTAGACATATACGTCGAAAGCGCCGGTGATGAGCGCGCATTGCAGATTCTCGGTGTCTGCGGCCGTGTCATTCCCGACGCATTCGACGTCGAGCCGCTGTGGCCTGATGCCGTCTACTTGGACGCAGAGGTATACGAACGGCACCGCCAGGTGCGTCGCATGGTGGCGGAATCCGTGCGGCGACAGCACGCCGATATCGCCGTATGGCAGCACGACCCGCAAGCGAAACCCGCTGCGGGCCCAGGCGTCGAGCACCGGCTCAGCGCCGCTGCGCGGGCGTTCAAGTTTCACGCGATGAAGGCCGCTGGATTGACGCCCCAGCTCGCGGTCGTCGAGCCGTTTCGAGCTCGCTAGCGACATCCGCCCAGCGACGAATCAGCCGACCTTTCGCACCGGAACGTTGGAATAGCCACAGACATTCGTCATCGCCACGCGTCGCAGCCCGCCACGGTCGACTTCGTACTCCGGAACCAGATCCAGGAGAGCCTCGAAAGCGATGCGGCTCTCCATCCGAGCCAGCGCCGCACCCAGGCAGCTGTGCACGCCGTAGCCGAACGCCAAATTGAAGCCCATCTTTCGCTCACGGTCTATATCGAGTCGGTCGGGATCCTCGAACATGCGCTCGTCTCGGGTCGCTGAGCCGGTCACGAGCAGCACGGCGGCGCCTTCGGGGATCGTCGTTCCGTAATAGGTCACATCACGCGTCGCGGTGCGGATCTGGTACTGCGATGGAGCTTCGTAACGCAGAAGTTCTTCGACCGCCGCGGGAATCTTGCTGCGGTCTTCTCTCAGCAATCGCCACTGGTCGGGGAAGTCAGCGAACGCGACCATTGCGTTTCCGACGAGTTTGGTCACCGTCTCCGCGCCGGCACCACCCAGCATGGTCGCGAAGCCTGAGATATCCACGTCTGTCAGCTTTTCCACCACGCCGTCGCGCTCGATCTCGGTCTCGATCAGACGGCTGATCATGTCATCCTGAGGCTTCGCACGCCTCTGTTGAATGAGGTTGTAGTAGTAGATGCCGGTGTTCATCGAGGCTTCGTAACCCTGCTTGCTGGTCGCAATCTCCCCTGGCTGACGCTCGAGCAGTAGATCCAGCCAGAGCCTGATCTGATTGCGGTCCTCCTTGGGCACGCCGAGCATGGTGGTGATGACCTCGTTGGGGAACAACGCCGAAAAGTCCGCGACGACGTCGAACTCCGACGGGTCAAGTGCGTCAACGCATTCATAGACCTTCTCGCGGACCATGTCCTCCAGCCCGGCGATGGCGCGGGGGGTGAAGACCTTACTCACGAGCTTGCGCATCTTCTCGTGCTCAGGCGGGTCCATCGAGATGATCACCTTGGGCACCGGAATCGCGTCGTCGTGCGCCTTGACCATGTCGAGGGTCGCACCCTTCGCCGACGAGTAGGTTTCATGGTCCTTGGTCCCTGGCGCCACATCGTCGTACCGCGTCAATGCCCAGAAGTCCCACTTCTTGTTGTAGTACACCGGGGCCTCGTTGCGGAGCCTGCGGTATGTGTCGTATGCCCCGTCGAAGAAGTCCTGCGTGAACGGGTCGAATTCGATCGGACCGCCGGAAACCTCGGACGTCGTCGCATTCACAGAATCGCTCCCGATTCCTTGTGCCTCATGATCGTGTCCCAATCGATCCCCGCATCCATCAACACCTCTTCGGTGTGCTGACCGTGTTCCGGC
Organism: Mycobacterium sp. 29Ha; assembly: GCF_032883055.1. Taxonomy (NCBI): domain Bacteria; kingdom Bacillati; phylum Actinomycetota; class Actinomycetes; order Mycobacteriales; family Mycobacteriaceae; genus Mycobacterium; species Mycobacterium sp. 29Ha. The sequence goes on along the minus strand of NZ_JAMQTI010000017.1, from coordinate 46,587 downwards.
GCACCCGGGGGAACGACGGATTGTTCATCGAATTGAACGGGGTTGGTGGGGAGAGAGAATGGTACGCCGCCGACCGTTTCGGTGCGGGCGATATAGCCGTTGGACGTGACGGCTGGATCGTCGCACAATTCCCCCGGCGTCTGCACGATGCCCCACGCGCCGGACAGTCCGGCGAGATTCTCCCGCCATTCTGCCAATGTCTGCTTTGCGAAGGCTTCGTCGAGCAAGGCGATCAGGCTGACTCGGTTCGCATATCTCGATGCCGGGTCGGCGAATCGCGGATCATCAACGAGCTCCGGAAGGCCGATCACATTCATCGCCTCGGCGTAGAACTTGTCGAGCTGCAACATCATCAGCTGTACGAAGCGATTGTCTTTCGTGCGATACGTCCCCACCAACGGGTTCGGTGCATCGGCATGCCCGAACTTCGGAATGGCGCTGCCGCCGTGTATCTGGCTCACCGCGACATCCGGGCTCAAGTTCCACGCCGCGAGCCCGAGCAGCGATACGTCGACGATCGAACCTCGGCCGGTCGTGGCCTTCTTGTAGAGCGCAGCCGCAATACCGCCGGCGATCGTCATGCCACCGAGCAGGTCACCGAACGCGGGCCGCGACCGAACAAGTTCGTCGCGCTCTTCGGTGAGGACCGTCGCAATCCCTCCGCGGGCCCAATAGGACACACCGTCATAGCCGGGCTTGTCCGAATCGGGCCCCTTGGGCCCGTGACCCGAGCCGCGCACGTACACGATGCTCGGGTTCACCGCGCGGATGGCCTCGACATCGATACCCAACTTCTTGCGCCGTTCCGGGAGATAGCTCGTCAGGAATACATCGCAACTCTTGGCCAGCTCGTGGACCACTTCCTTGCCACCGGGCGTATTCAAGTCCACGCCGATCGATTTCTTCCCCCGGTTGGGTATCTCGATCATGTAGTTGACCGCACCCCCGCCGGCGTCGACGATGCCCATGGTGACCAGCCCGCGTTGGGGGTCGCCGCCGTCTCGCGGCTCGACCTTGATGACCTCAGCACCCCATTCCGCGAGGACCGCCCCGGCCGAGGGAACGAACGTCCATGCGGCCACCTCCAGCACCCGGACTCCACTGAGTACTTTGTCGTCGGAAATGACGTGCCTCCCTACCTGCGATAACTATCGTTTTCAATAACGAGAATGTCATTTGCGGACCACTTTGTAAACCGCGGCACCAGGTCATGGCCGTCGCGATAGCTGTGACGGCAACCGGGGATCTCCGGCCTCCCAGAACGCTTTCCACGTTGGCATACGGTGCGGCATGGCTGGCCGAAGCTCGACGTCGGCCGGCCACCGCACAAAGTCCGGTCCCGGCCGCTCGGTCACGTCGACGGAGTACCACGGATGCTCGCGCCTCTGCACAAAGCACCATTCGCCGTCGCTGCGTGCGTAGACATCGTCGTATCGCATGGTGATGACATACCAGCCGTCGCCATCCTCGTGCTCCGCGCGGCAGTAGACCGACCCGGTCGCATTGTCGGCGTCGACGAAGTCGAAGGTGTGCCCGCAAATGAGGTGAATACTCCGATAAAACCGCCGCAGGACGCGTCCGTACCAGCGCTTCAACGCGTCCCTACCAATCCCTTCGGAGCCGGCGTCGACGTCCGCGACGAATACCGCCACCAAAGAATCGAGATCGCGGGCGTCGAGTGCCATCGCGTACCGGCTGGGCAGCTGGCTGATCGCAAGACTGGACTCGATCCGATCCAGTCGCCCCGTCACGGCCTCGTCCATGACTGCAGCATAGTTCGCACCGGAGCAGCTATGAGAACCGGTGTTCTCGAAAGTCGGAAAGACAACTATCCTGTTGAGGCCCAATGATCGTCCGAGGCGAGGATTGCCGACGCCATGCCCTTTCCGAGCATCACACCCACTATTCCCGCGCTCCTGAGGTCATGTGCGGCACGTTTTGGCGACAAGGAGTTTCTGATTGCCGACGGGCAGACGCTGACCTACGTCGACCTGGACCTCCGTTCCGCGGCGTTGTCACGAGCGCTGCTCGCATCGGGCATCGGCAAGGGCGACCACGTAGGAATTCTGATGCCCAACAGCGTCGAGTGGGCGATTGCATGGTTCGCCACGACGCGCATCGGTGCCGTCGCGGTCCCGATGAACACGTTCTACAAAGCCTCGGAGCTTGCCTGGACCGCGCGTCATGCCGATCTGCGAGCGATCTTGGCTTGGTCATCGTTTCGCAACCACGATTTCATCGAACGCCTCGAAGAGGCGTTGCCCGGATTGGCTGACCAGGGCGAGCCTGGCCGCTTGTTCCTGCGCAAGACCCCGTACCTCCGCATGATCGCAGTGTGGGGACCGTGTGAGCGAGCCTGGGCGTCCGAACACGGCAGTGACAGTACGACCGATGTCGACGACGACTACCTCATCGCAGTCGAATCCTGCGTGACACCGGCAGACGATGCCATGATCATCTACACCTCGGGAAGCACCGGTGACCCGAAGGCGCCCGTGCACACTCAGGGCACACTCGTTCGCCATACCTACAACCTCACGTTCGACTACGGCGTCGCGCACGACACGGTGATGTTCACCTCCATGCCGTTCTTTTGGGTCGGCGGTTTGATCACGGGTATACACGCGGTGGTTCACCACGGTGCCACCCTCGTCACCCAGCCCGCGTTCGACGCCGCGGATGCACTGGAGCTCATTGAAAGACATCGCGCGACAATCACACTGGGCTGGCCGCAACAGGGAAAGACGCTCGCCGAGCATCCGGACTTCACTCGAAGGGACCTCAGTTCGGTTCAGCGCACCAGCATGCCCGCAATGGTGCCGCCCGAGCGCCGCCCGAAGGGACCCAATGCGCTGGGGATGACCGAACTGTGTGGCAACCACATCGGTGTCGACCCCTATCCCCCGCAGCCTCCTGAGCGTGCGGAAACGGGCGGGCGGTCCATCGAGGGGCTGTCGCACCTCCTCGTCGACCCGGACTCGGGCCGACCCGCACCCGTGGGAACGGAGGGCGAAATCTGGGTGCGCGGTTACTCGTTGATGCAACGCCTGTACAAGCGTGAGCGAGAAGATGTCTTCACGCCCGACGGCTACTACCGCACCGGTGACTGCGGCGTTGCATACGACGACGGCTGGATCAAGTTCACCGGCCGTCTCGGAGACTTGATCAAGACCGGCGGGGGCACCAACGTCACGCCCAGCGAGGTCGAGACCGCCCTGACAGATTGTGATGGCGTGCTCGAGGCATATGTCGTGGGCGCCAAGGATGCCGGCAACGGGACTGTCGTCGCTGCGGCAGTGGTCCCTCGCGGGAATTCGGTCCTCGACGGTGACGATCTGCGCGCGCAGGTGCGCGATCGGCTCTCAGCCTACAAGGTGCCGAAATTCATCTGGGTCACTTCCAAGAGCGAACTCCCCTTCACCGCCACCGGCAAGGTGAAGAAATCAGATCTGGCCGTGCAGCTGAGCAGGCTGCTGGTCAACCGGTAGCGGAGCGTCAGGGCAGGTTGGTCTTCAGTAAGGTCAGCGGAATACCGTACAGCGGTTCCAATTTCACTTCGACGACCTCGAACCCGTCACCCTCGACGTGCTGACGGAAGTCGGCGTTGGCGCCGTGGCCGTGTGCGATGTGCTCAGCCGCGTCACAATCCGCGGTTCGTATGACGACCGAGAACAATCCGTCACCATTGCGGGCAAGGAAGTCGGCCGCGGTTCCCGCCTCGGTCGGCGCATCCTCCAGCGGCGATATCAGTTCGAACCCGCGTTCCCAGTCGAGCCTGATGGACAGTCGCAACTCCTCGTGGTCGAAGGCCTGGAATTGAAACCCCAGAGCTGCGAGATACTCTGCCGCGCCGTCCAGCCGCTCCAGTGCGATGGCGAAGACGACGTGGTGCAGCAGCGGCAGCGGCCGGTTCATGATGAAAGCCTAACCAGGAGAGAGCAGGGGTTCCATTTATCGGAAACTACAATTCTCACTAATGTAGATTCGCAGCGTGGCGCTTGAACAATTCCAGCTCGATGGTCAGGTTGCGATCGTTACGGGCGCCGGGCGGGGTGTCGGCGAGGGTATCGCCAAAGTGCTCGCGGAGGCCGGTGCCACGGTCGTCGGGACGGCACGCACGTCATCGGAAGTCGAGTCCACGATCAAGGACATCAAGACCGCGGGCGGCAACGGCCTCGCATTGACGGCGGACGCCCTGAAACGCGAGGACAGCCAGCGGGTCGTGCAGACCGTGGTCGATGAATTCGGCCGCATCGACATCCTGGTGAACAACGTAGGTTTCGCCACCTACGGCCCGTTCTTGAGTCTCACGTCGGACAACCTTCGCAGCACGTTCGACTATTGCGTGACGTCAGCGTTCGACATGAGCCAGCTCGTCGTACCGCACATGCTCGAGCTCGGGCGTGGCTCGATCGTCAACATCTCCTCCGGCGCGGGGCGGTTCGGCATTCGCGGGCTGTTGCCGTACTCGGTGGCCAAGGGCGGCCTCGAAGCATTGACGCGCGCCATGGCCCAAGAGCTCGCTCCCAAGATCCGGGTCAACGCGATCGCTCTCGGCGCGTTCCTGACCACCGGCCTGCAGTCGAGCTTCGACCTGATGCCGGGCTCCGAGGAGAAGCTGAAGGAGCGGACGCCGTTGCACCGCATCGGCGACGTCGCCGATCTTGGTCGGCTGGCCCTGTACCTGTGCACAAAAGACTGCTACGCCACCAACTCGACGTTCGTCGTCGACGGCGGTCTGCAGGGACCGAATTCCGAACTGCCTATCCCCGATCTGTGAACCACGAGGAGCAGAGTTCATGAGCAGCGAGCCGTTGAAGGTCGCCGTCATCTCCACAGGCTGGATCAGCAGCCTCGCGATCCGTGCGATCGTCAAGCGCCCTCACCTGGAACTCGTCGGAGTCTGGGTACACAGCCCCGAGAAGACGGGACGCGATGCCGGAGAGGTCGTCGGAATCGACCCGATCGGAGTCACCACGACAAACGATCTCGACGACATCATCACGCTGAAGCCCGACTGCGTCGTCTACGGCGCAGCAAGCGCCGAGATGGACGCCGCCGCAGTGCGTGACTACATACGGTTACTCAACGGTGGACTCAACGTGGTCACCACCAATACGCCGGGAATGATGTTCCCCGACAGATGGATTCCCGAACTCGCAAGCCAGGTGCGCGAGGCCGCACTGGCAGGCGGGGTCACGATCTACACGTCGGGCATCGAACCCGGGTTCGCCGGTGACCAGTTTGCAATACTCCTGACAACACTCTCCAACAGGATCCGGTCCATCCGCGCCCAGGAGATCTTCGACTACTCGGCATACCCCAACCGGGACCTCATGGTCACCGCGATGGGTTTCGGCGAACCCCTGGACTTCACGCCCCTGCTCGAACTCGACGGCGCGCAGCAGTTCGCGTGGGGACCGCCGATCGGGCTAGTCGCGAAGGCGCTCGGCGTCGAGCTGGACGAAGTCACCGAATCGTATGAACGCGTGATCACCCCCCGCGACCTCCACGTCGCCTGCGGCACCATTCCCGCCGGGACGGTCGGCGCCGTCCGTGCTGTCACCAGCGGGGTCGTCAATGGGCACCCGGTGATCACCATCGAACACATCAACCGGATGGCGCCCGACCTGGGACCTGACTGGGCGACGGCGCCCAACGGCACCTACCGCCTCATCATCGAGGGTAAGCCGCACATGCAGTGTGATCTGCGGCTCGGGACCGAGGACACCGCGGAGTCGGCCAACGCCAATGCGATGGAGGCGACAGCCATGCGCGTCGTGAACGCCATTCCCTACGTCGTTGATGCGGCACCGGGCATCGCGACGTCGCTGGACCTCCCGATCACCGCACCACGCAACGCCATCGACACCGATTAGACCGTGAACATGGGCCCGCGCGGCGCGCCGCGGACCTCATTGCCTCCGTCGATGGCGAAGCTCTGCCCGGTCATCCAACTTGATTCCGGGCCGGCCAGGTAGCGCACGCCGGGGGCGATGTCATTGGATACACCGAGTCTGCCGAGTGGAACCCGTTCCAAGAAGCTGCTCGTCAACTCCTCCAGGTGAATGTAGCCCTGCGTTGTGGCTGCCTCGGTCAGGCCGGGACGCACCGCGTTGACACGGATACCACGCGGTCCCAGCTCCGAAGCGGCCACGCGAATGAGCATCTCGAGCGCGGCCTTGCCCGCCGAGTAGTGCCCGAGGCCCTCCATCGGCATCTTCGACGACGTGGATGAGATGAACACGATCGAACCGCCGTCTGTCATCAGCGGCGCCGCATAGCGCAAAGCAAGGAAATTGGACCGTAGATTACCCATGACGAAGTCGGTGAAGGTGGCCAGATCTTGCTCGATGAGTGGACCGGTACCCCCACTGGCGACCGTGCCGACGACGATATCGAGCCGATTGCGAACGTCGTACGCCGCCTGCGCCGCCGCTTTGACGGTGGCCTCGTCCTCCGGATCACCTTTGTGCAGCGCGATTTCAGCGCCAGGGACAGCCTCGAGGACGCCGTCTCGCGTCGCTTCCAGCCGCGCGGTGGACCTGCCAAGGAGAAACAGTGCCGCGCCGTCGGCCGCGAGGAGTTTCGCACTAGCCTGCGCAATTCCTGCCGATGCCCCCAAGATGAACGCGGTCTGGCCGTCAAGCACACCACCCATGGAAAGCGACGCTACCCCGACGCCAAGACTGATTCTCGCTTTTCAGAAATGCTGATTCTCTCCTGCGGTAGCGTACGAACGTGCCAGACATGACCGACAAGGTCGCACTCATCACAGGAGCAGCCCGTGGCCAGGGCCGCGCCCATGCCGAACGGCTCAGTGCCCACGGGGCCGACGTCATCCTGGTCGACATCGCCGGCCCGTTGCCGCCAAGCGTGCCCTACGACTCGGCTACGCCAGAGGACCTGGCGGAGACGGCAGAACTCGTCACCGCGCACGGTCGGCGTGCCATCACCACGATCGTGGACACTCGCGACCATGACGGGATGTGCGCCGCCGTGCAGCGTGGCGTCGACGAGCTGGGTCGCCTCGATGTGATCGTCGCGAACGCAGGAATATGTGTTCCGTCGACGTGGGATCGGGTGTCCGCTAGCGACTTCCAGGACACCATCGACATCAATCTAGTCGGCACATGGAATACGGTGATGGCAGGAGCCAAGCACATCATCGCCGGGGGGCGCGGCGGGTCCATCATTCTCATCGGCTCCGCAGCCGGCGTGACGATGGAACCGTTCATGATCGCTTACACCGCAAGCAAGCACGCGATCACAGGATTGGCTCGCGCCTTCGCCGCTGAACTCGGTAAGCACAACATCCGCGTCAACAGCCTTCATCCCGGTTCGGTCGCCACGCCGATGGGAAGTGGAGGGATGATCGAGGCGATGGCGGCCGCCGCGACGTCGAACCCTGTTCTGCGGCCTGGCTACAGCAAGCAGTTGCTGCCCGATGCAGTGACGATGCCGGAGGACATCGCCAACGCGGTGGCGTGGCTGGCATCCGACGAGGCGCGCTATGTCACGGGTGCCGCCATCCCAGTCGACGTAGGCGTGACCGGCAGCTAGCGCGAGCAGACGCAAAGTTGCCTCGATCTGCCGCGAAATGGGTGGGTTTGCGTCTGCTCGACGAAGAGATCAGCCTGCCGCTTCGCGCTCATCATGGATGCGGACCAATTCCCTGAATCCGACACTCGGATAACCAGGGACGGGTTGAATGCCCCAGTCGTCTCTCGCCGTCTGCTGTCCCGCGGCCTCGGGCGCACCACCGAAGGGCGGACCACCCAGCGGGTAGGGCTGCTGACAGTCCAGCGAATCGTCGGAATACCGGACCTTCATCAACTCACTGCAGATCTCGGTGAGCGACAGGCTCGGCCACCCGTACCACAAGGCCAGCGCAGGGACCGTCATCGCGCCTTCGATTACCAGGCCGAACAGGCAGACGTAGAGTCCACGCTTCAGCCACTTGTGCATGCGGGCGAACGGTGCGGTGGTGCCGAGGGGAAGTCGGGCTTCTGAGTCGTCCTGTGCGGCAGTGGTATCACTCACGATGTCGGCTTTCTATGGCTGGCGAATACGGTCTGTCAGTCAGAGAAGATTTCTCTGTTCACCGTGTGCAGGTACGGGATCGCGAGGAATGGGGTGATGTAGAAGATGTTGTAAAGCCACCAACCGATCACCGGGAACGCGACTCCGGCGTAACGTACGTCGGCGTACATCGTCATGTTGAGGATGTAGCCCAGCCAGGTGATGAGTCCGAACCAGCAGGTGACGATCATCCACTGCTGTCCCCACCGCTTCATCTGCAGGAAGCCGATCGCTGCGGCGATACGCATCGGGAAGACCACCACGATGCAGATGATGATCCACGCCTTCTCGCCTGGCGCGCCCGCTCCGCCGATCCAGAGTTCGTTGTAGTGCCAGAAGTAGCCACCGTCCATGAGGTTGCCCCATGCCGTGAAGATCGTCCGCGTGATCAACGCATGGTTGGCGAACACATCGAGTCCCCAACCGATGCTGTTGATCGCGGCGTCGATGATGATCACGTAGCCGATCAGCGTCACCATCATCGGCCGCACGGACAAGCCCGAGCGTTCGGCCCGCCGGAAGAGCACGACGCCACGGCAGAATATGGGCAATCCGATCGGCCCGAGCACCAGCGTTCCCATCAGGATTGAGCCGACGATGAGCCACCGATCTGCCCGACGTTGGGCCAGGCGGCTTTCGTCATAGTGCTCGTCGTAGGTGGTCGTTGATGTCCGCGTCACGATGCGCCCTACCAGTCCTTGACCATCAACATCTGCAGCTGAATCAGGAACATGGCGATCATGGCCCCGTACACGACGATCTGGAACACGATGAGTGCGCGGCGTCGTCGCCTGTCTTGCTCATTCACGACGGCTCAGAAGGTTCCGATATTGGCGAGCAGCCAGTACCAGAACACGATGATGCCGATCATCGCTCCCCACGCAAACGCGAGGCGCACAAGTTCCTGAAACATCGTCAATCCCCTCATGCCGGCCGCCGTGGAAACCGGCCCACCACCTAAGCTTTCAGAGCCGCGGAGCACCTCAGGCGCTACACGCCATCAGTGAGAACGTGCATTTCCGTTTCTGGAATATTGTTGATCTCATCCTGTTTGTCAAGTTCGGTCAATTCAAGGTGGCGGATTGACGGAATCGGTGAAACCTGTCGAAGGTCAGCGCAGGCTCACGCTCGGTCACTCCGATATTCGAAAAGCCTTGTTGCCCTGCTCTTCCCGCGTGGGCTCAGACCGTCGACGGTCTCCTACCTGAAGAAGGGCCCCGGCTTGCCTGCTTCTTCGAGATGACCGTAGGGGTCGTATACCTTCACGTTCGGATACGGGTTCTGGTCGTAGGCGGGGCGCGACAGGCCGGCTTCACGCAGGCCGGCCAACACCGCAAGTGGCGTCGCGAACGACACCAGACCCACGGCGACCGATATGAGCAGCTGGCGGGTCAGCGTCACCTTCGGCCGGCCGGCCCGCGCGGGAAGCCACCGGGCAATCCGGTTGATGAGCACCAGATCACCGTTCTCGTCTCGGACGCACATCACGGCGACCATCCCGAAGATGATGGAGTCGTAGACCGCCATGATCACCGGAAAATGGATGTGACCGATCTGCAGAACCGGACCGACGGCCTCGGTGTAGAAAAATATGCCCGCCCGCATCCACGCGAACTGGATGAGGCCGTTGATCGGGATCGCGACGATGGTCGCACCGATGAAGACCGCGACCAGCCGGTGACGGACGAACCAACTCGAGCGCCGCAAAAGTGGGTCGACGAGGCGGTCGTGCAATTGCAGAAAGCCCAGCCCGTTGAGAAGGTAATAGGCGGCATATCCCCCGAGGAACGCCAGCGCAGGCTCGAGGTTCGGCGAAATGTTGACGTATGGCCACGAGAGGGGGAAGTGCAGCATGCGCGGATCGAAGATCGCGAAAGTCGCCCAGTTAGCGAGCGGGTCCAGCGCGCCCGTGATGAGCCCGGCGAAAGCGATGATGACCGCCCAGTGGATTTTGCGCTGACGCCAGGACAGCCAGCTCAGTGCTGCGATCAGCCCGATTGCCATGGGTATCGAGCTGATGGCGACCGCGATAGGCCAGTTGTCGAAGCCGAGGAACGGCGGATATGGCGCTGGCCCCGGGTTGGGGTTGGTCCGCTCGGGGTCGCCGTGCAGACCGGACTGGATGGTCGCGACCGTCACCACAGCGAAGGCAAGGTAAGCGACGCCGAACAGTCCCCACCCGATCCGCGCCGGCCACGGTGAGTGGGTGTCCTTCACCAGGGGCCCTGGATCTGCGCTGGAGTCGGACGGATCAACCTTCACCCTGTATGTCACTACCTGAGAATAGGCGTTGCCGGTGTCGGCACAGGGACTTTTCCTTACTCAGCGGCCCGCAAGCTGTTGCCCTTGATGACCGGCATGTTGGTCCACGTCCCCCGGTCGTCGCGATACCAGCCCGCAGCCGCCAGGGCGCCGCCGTCGGCATGCACAACGGTTCCCGAGACCCACGCGGCCAGCGGGCTGGCCAGGAACAGCACGCAGCCCGCAATGTCTTCTGGAGTGCCGAAGCGGCCCAGCGGAATCCATCGGGGAATGTGATGGCGTTGTGACGGGTGGATCATGCGGTCCAGCGGAACCTGGGCGCTGTCGGTGGTTTCCGGCGCCACCGCGTTGACGCGTATCCCTTCCGGGCCCAGCTCGAGCGCGAGACTCATGGTGAACCCCGTGACCGCCGCCTTGAACGCGCCGTACACCGCGAACTGCGGTATGCCGCGGAAACCCTCGATCGACGAGATGTTCGTGATGCTCGCTCCGCCACCGGCGACCCGAAGCAGCGGCAGCATGGCCCGCGTGACAGAGAAGATGTGTTTGAGGTTCACCCGGTAGATGTCGTCGATCTGGTCGTCGGTCAATTGGTCGAACGGAGTCGGACGCGTCACAAAATGCCCGACGTTGTTCACGAGTACGTCGAGTCGGCCGAACCGTTCATCGATCGTCGTCGCCAGCGACCACACATCGACGGCATCGGTCGCATCGCCGTGTATCACCTGAACGTTGGCGCCAGCCGTCCGCAGCTCCTCGGCGCGACCCTCGTCGATCTCGAGCGCGACAACCGTGGCGCCCTGTTCTGCGAACATCGACACGGTCGCTCGCCCGATTCCCGCGCCGCCACCGGTGACCAGAACAACCTTGTCGGTGAAGTCGATCATGTCCACCTCCACTAGAGAACCAATATTCTCACATGCGAGAATCGTCGGTCATGGGCGACACCGCACTGCGCAGCTTCGTCTTTGCGGTTGAGTTCGCGGTCGGCGATCCCGCACGCGTGTGGCCGGTTCTGACGCAACACGAAGGGAGCCTGCGAGAGCTCGGCGCGCACTACGCTTTCATTTACGAATCGATCGTCGAGCCGGCACGGGTGCTCGTCGTCATCGGCGTCCGCACCGAGCAGCCGCTGCTGAATCTGCTTCGGTCACCGCAACTCTTCGAGTGGTTCGATGCCGTTGGTCTCGATGACCTTCCAGCGGTATTCGCGGGCGAGACCGTGGAACGCTTCGACATCGGTGAGCCGCCGGCACCGGGCACCGAGATCGTGGTCGCCGCCGTCACCCCGGTCGACGACGTCGAAAGTTTCATGGCCCGGGTGCGCGCGTCGCTACGCCATTTCGCCCGCGCCGGCATCCGCAGGACCCTGGTCTACCGAGCCTTCGACACCGCGCACGAGGTGATGTTCCTGCAACAGCTGGCGAGCGCGGAGAAGGCACTCGTTTGGTTGGACCGCTCAGAGGTTGCGGCGTCCTGGCTCACCGCCGCCGGCGTGGGCGCATATCCGCCGGTCTTCGTAGGACGGTTCGTCAATGCGATGCGCCTGGCCGACGCCAGCGAGACGGACCTGCACTGATGTACGTCTGCTTGTGTCAGGGTGTCACGAACGACACGGTTTCTGCCGCCATCGTCGCGGGAGCAAGGACCACCAAACAGGTGGCCGCGGCGTCCGGGGCAGGATCAGAGTGCGGCAGGTGTTGCCGCACCATCAGGTCGATCATCGATTCCTTCTCGACAACAACGGAATCAGGCAGGGGAAGCAGGGTATGACAGATCCGCACTCCGACATCGCGGGAATACGGATGCTCATCGTCGGCGCATCGTCCGGGATCGGACAAGCCCTGGCGCTGGCCGCCCATGCTCGGGGGGTGAAAGTCGCCCTTGCGGCGCGGCGGGTGAACATCCTGACCACGCTGGCCGAACAGCTCGACGGCTCAGCACACGAGCTCGACGTGTCCGATCCGCAGGCCATCGAACGCGTCGTCGGCGAGGTCGCGGCGCGCCTCGGCGGTCTCGACGCGGTCGTGTTCACCAGCGCCTCTGCGCCATTCGCGTTGATCGAGGACACCGACGTCACCACCTGGATGCACACCTATGCCGTCAACGCTGTGGGCGCCTCCCACCTGTTGCGCGCAGCCGTGCCACACCTCGCCGACAACGCAGTCGCGCTCATCGCATCGAGCCACGACGTCGGCCGGCCGCGCGCCGGCGTCGCCGCCTATCACGCGAGCAAGGCCGCTCTCGACGAGATCCTGAGGTCATGGCGTGCCGAGCATCCGGAACTGCCAGTAATTCGGGTGAGCGTCGGCCCGACAGAGGGTACCGAGATCCTGCGCGGTGCTGACCGCGATCTGCTGGCGGACCTGTACCGGACATGGGCGCACGAGGGTCAGATCCCAGCCGAGATGTCCGCGGTCGACGATGTCGCGAATGCCCTGCTGTCCTTCATTGCCGTCGCGCGGGCCAATCCGACCGTCGTGAGCGATATCGTGCACCTCGCGCCGCGGGCCCGTACAAAGAAGACCTGAGGAGGAAACACAATGGATCTGGGCTTCGCGGGTGCCACCGCTGTCGTCACCGGAGGCAGCAAGGGCATGGGTCTTGCGATCGCAGAAACCCTTGGTGCCGAGGGCGCCTCGGTGGCGATCATGGCGCGTGGACGAAAAGCGCTCGAAGCAGCGGCCGATCGCGTTCGAAGCGCGGGGGCTCCCGAGGTACTGCCGATCACCGTCGACATGGCGGATGCCGAATCGATCGTGGCGGGGTACGCGGCGGTGAGCGACGCCTGGGGCAGGCTCAACGTGCTTGTGCACACCGTCGGCCCCAGCGCGGGCGCGTTCGAAGAACTCGACGACGACGACTGGCACGCCGCGTTCGATCTGGGCACGATGTCCGCAGTCCGTTCTGTGCGTGCAGCGCTGCCCATGCTCCGCGCCGCCGAATGGGCCCGCATCGTCACACTTTCCGCGCACTCGATCCAGCGTCAAAGCGCACGCCTGGTGGCCTACACCGCATCGAAGGCCGCACTGTCGAGCTTCACCAAGAATCTGTCCAAAAGCCTTGGACCCGAGGGAATCCTTGTCAACTGCGTGTGCCCAGGGACGATAGTTACGGCCAGCTTCACCGAGGTCCTCAAGGACATTCTGGCTGAGGACGGCCTTGACTCCTCCGATCCTCACGACGTGATGAAGTGGGTAGAGCAGACTTACGGGCATCCCTGCGACATCGGCCGTGCCGGCCTGCCCGAGGAGATCGCCTCCGCAACGGCATATCTCGCGTCGCGACGTAACGGCTACGTCACCGGCGCCACCATGAACGTCGACGGGGGGTCGGACTTCATCTGAGAACGGCTCAGCCGTTCTTCGACATCTCCCCTGCCGCGGTATCCGCCCACTGGGCTTCGTGGCGGCCCATGGTCATCGCACCGTTCCAGCCGCCGTCGGTCCACAGGACCTCACCGCCGACATAGCTGAACCGCGGGCTGCCCAGACAGACCAGTGGCCAAGCCTGCTCCTCCGCAGTGGAGTAGCGACCGACCGGCCCGATCGCCTGATCCACCGTCTCCTTGCCCATCAGATCCTGGAACGCCGGCATCATCGCCGTGTCGGTGGGACCCGGGTTGATGCAGTTGATCCGGATGCCTCTGGGGCCTAGCTCTGGATACCACCAACCGACCCACGCATCGATGACGTATTTGGAGTACGCGTAGCCACTCCAGGACCACCTCTTCTCGTTGGCCGTGAGCCATTCGACCGCGGCATCGAAGCCGTCTGTCTCCAGAAGTCCCGTGATCACCTTGATGTGATCCTGCCAGCCGAGCGCCGCCGAGGACGAGATCACGCTGATCGACGATCCGTTGACCATCTTCGGCACCAGTTGCTCGGCCAGATGCCGTGCGCCGACGAAGTTCACCAGAATGGTGTCCCACTCGCTGAACGGCGGACCAGGAAGGCCTGCGCAGCTGAACAAGCCGTCGATCGGCCCGTCGATCGACGCGGCGACCGCTTCGATGTTCGCGCGATCGCGTAGGTCGATCGTCAATGCACGGTCCACCGCAACCGTGGTCGGCTTGATGTCGAGCGCGGTCACGGTGGCACCGAGATCGACGAGGATCTGTGCGGTCGCCTGGCCCATTCCTGATGCGGCGCCAGTGACAACGACCGACTTGCCTTCGTACCCCAGCACATCTTCCATTTCGAGAACCTCACTTAACGAATAGTGAGAACAAACATTATCACCATCGATACTGTGGAAGTCTGCGCCACTGTCGAAGGGAGCTGTCCGTTGACAAGCACGCGACCGATACGAGTCATCCAGTGGGCCACCGGCGGGGTGGGCACCGAGATGGTGACGGCAATCCTCGACCACCGGCCCGACATCGAGCTGGTCGGTGCGCGCGTCTACTCCGATACAAAGAACGGGGTCGACATTGGCACGATCGTCGGCCGCGATCCGATCGGTGTCACCGCGACGACCGACACTGCGGACATCCTCGCGCTCGACGCCGATCTCGTTCTCTACGCGCCGTCGTTCACCGACCTCGACGACGTCTGCGCACTCCTCGCGAGCGGAAAGAATGTGGCGACGCCGTCGTTTCTGTTCCACCCACGGCGCATTCCCGAGGGGGATCGGCAACGCCTGCAGGAGGCGTGTGACAAGGGCAACGCCACCATCCACGGCAGCGGCCTCAACCCCGGTAACCTCTCCGGCGTGCTGCCCCTGGCACTCTCGGGGATGAGCCGCACCATCAATCAGATCACCTTGCAAGAGCGCGCCGACTGGACGCTGTGGGAGAGCACCGAGATCACCTTCGACGGAATGTGGTTCGGTCGTCCGCCGGAAGACGTCACACCGACGGCCAACGATTACCTCGGCTTTCTGACGAAGCTCTTCGTCGAGCAGACCTGGTTCATCTCCGACACCTTGAACGCGGGCATCGACGACGTTTCGGTGAGTCTCGAAGCGGTGTCTGCGACCAAGGACTTCGAGATGTTCGGTCATGTGGTCAAGGCGGGCACCACCGCCGGGCAGCGGTGGAACTTCCGTGGCCATCGCGACGGCGAGACGCTGATCGAATTCGAAACACTATGGACGGTCGGCGGCGAGTATCCCGAGCACTGGCCCAAACCGCTTGACGGTTGGACGTTGACCATCGAGGGCGATCCGTCGATGCGCACACATTTCTTCCCGCTGGCCAGCTTCTCGCGTGAGGCCTCGATCGAAGAGCACGTGAAGGCAGGCCTGATCACCGTCGCCATGCAAGTCGTCAACGCGATACCGGCCGTGTGCGATGCGCCGGCGGGCTTCGCGACCATGGCCGATTTGCCCTTGATCCGCAGCTACACCGGTTTCGGTAACTGACGCGGCCGCCGACGACCGACCCGTGCCGCGGCATGATCGCGGTGGATCTGGGTGAGGAAGCGGCCAATCGCGGCGATTACGGGCGCAGTGTGGGTCGCGTCAATCAAGTCGAAACCGTGGCCGAGGCCTGGAAGCTCGATGTAACCGACTTTTGCACGCGATACCGCTCGCAGTCGCGCGACGAAAGAACGTGCCTCCGCCACGGGAATGAGCGCGTCCGCGCTGCCATGGACCACCAGGAACGGCGGTGCCAATGCATGAGTCTGGTCGATCGGAGAGGCCGCGAGAAAGACCTCGGGGTGTCGGGCCTGCGACCGCTTGACCACGATCCGCTCGAGGAACCGCATGAAGTGATCGCGTTCCCTGGTGGACCTGTCCTGCCAGTCGTAGAGGCCATAGATGCTGACCACGGCGTCGACGGAAGTCTCGGCGTCGGAAGCCAATCCCACCAGGCTCGCCAAGTGACCACCGGCCGAAGTCCCTGCTACCGCAAGGAAGTCGGGATCACCGCCGAACTGGTCGGCATTCGCCCTTGCCCATGCGACAGCTGCAGTCACATCTTGCATCTGGCGCGGCCAACGGTGGTGTGGACTCGTCCGGTACTCGACGGATAAACACACCCACCCACGCCGCGCCATATGAGCCATCAACGCATGGCCCTGCAACTCGCGACGTCCGAAAACCCAAGCGCCACCGGGAATGAAGATCAAGACGGGGGCGGGCTCTCGCGGTAAATCATCGAGTCGCCATACGTCGAGCAGCTGGCGCGGGTGGTCGCCGTAGCAGACCGACGACCTGTGCACGTACCGTCGTTGCCCCCGCGCCTTCCAGAGAGGCGCGACATTCGGGTGCGATGGCCATGGTTGATCCAGATCCGCTGGATCAACGATGCCGTACAACGCTTCGCTCAAGACGCTCGGTGTCGACGCACGCTGCTCCCGACGCCGTTTCGCGGCGCGGGGACTCAGACGCGGCTGCGCGATCCCGGTCAAAATGCCCGGCAGGTAGTGTCGGCCGCCGACGCCGAGCGCCGCGAATCCACCGATCAGTTCGAGATGCCTTCCGATGACGGGCACGGATGCCGTGGCGGCGCTGAGCGCCACGAGGTAGTCGCCCGGCTTGGCCCTTCTCGGCCGACGCCCGCGGGAGTCTCCGGTCTGGCTAGTCATGCGCGGTTGGTCCAGTGCGCCACGAAAGGCGCAATCGTCGAGAGGTCGTAGAGCCCTGGCTGCGCAGCGATCACCGACGGTATCGCGTTGATCGCATGCATCGCGGTGGCCAGGCAGCCCTGCTCTGCGTGATCCTCGTCGTGCGAACCGATCACGAGGTGCAGCCGCATGTTGGGCTCCCCCTCGAACGTGACCTCGTAACCGATCTCGATGGGCCAGTCGGGAGCCAGGTCGTCCGCCATGCGGGTGAGATGTTCAACGGACATCCTCGTCTCACCACAATCGACGGTCACGCCGAATCGCATGGCGCCGACGGTCCCCGCGGGAATCTCACCCGCTGCGACCGTCAACGTCCGCGGGGTCGTCGCGACCTCGCGGAACCCCTCGACAGACAGGATCTGCAGCCCCAACGACTGCGCGAGAACCGTGGCGCTGCCGATCCACGCGCTGGCCGCGTAATCGGTATTGCTGAGCAACGGAGTCGTGTCCTCCGGCAGGTGGCCGAAACCCATCGCATTGAAGATCAGATCATGACTGCCATACGTGGAGTAGTTGAGCACCTCACGCACGCCGATGTGCGTTGTCCGCTGAGTGAGGCGGGATAGCAATGGGCCGAGCGATTCTCCGAAAAAGCCGGGATACAAGCCGAGCCCCAAGAATGAGGAACCACCTATGCGACAGGCACTCTCGATCCCGTCTGCGAGTGACTCGTGCAACGAGCGCGGATGAATGAAGCGGCTGCCGGTCGCCACCACGTTCTTGCCCGACGCCAACAGGTCGCATACGTCGGCGAAGCACCCTTCGGTGTCGGTCTCCACTTTGCCCATGTACAGGACGATGTCGGCATCGGCTGCGATGATGGCGTCTCGGTCATCGGACGTGAGGACCCCGGCCTCATCGAGACCGCACAGCGTGCCGGCGTCGACCCCTGCCTTGGCGGGGTCGTAGACACGCACCGCGACGAGATCGAGGTCCGGCCTGCCGATCACGTGGCGCAGCGACATCATCCCGGTGATACCCGTCGCCCACTGGATCACCCGCGTCATGGGCAATCCCCCTTCAGTCCCACACCACGTCGAGGCGCGGCGGGGAGCGGAACATCGTCCCGGTGATGTACGGCGGCGGTGCGTCAGGGTCGAGACGCAATCCAGGCAGTTCGTCCAACAGCGCGTTGAAGATCTTCGAGGTTTCCAGCCGTGCCAGGTGCATCCCCAGGCACACGTGAGCACCGTGGGCAAAACCGATGTGCGGCTTACGTTCCCGGAAGATGTCGAACCTCTCCGGATCGTCCCAGCGGGTCTCGTCGTGGTTGGCACTGCCCAGGCTGAGCATCATCGTCGCACCCCTGGGGATCTGCACTCCGCCCACCTCGGTGTCACAGGTGACCTCACGCATGAAATTCAGCAGCGGAGTCTCCCATCGGATACCTTCCTCGATCGCCTGCGGTAACAGGCTGCGGTCCGCGCGTACCGCGTCGAGCTGGTCAGGGTGGGTCAGCAGCCCCATGGCCAAACTGGCCGTCGAACGCGACGTCGTCTCTGCACCCGCGGGTAACAGGTTGCGCATGAAGCCGTAGATCTGCTCGTCCGTCATCTTCACCCCGTTGACTTCGGAGGCGGCCAGGATCGACACCATGTCGTCCTGGGGTTCCCTGCGTCGATCGGCGAGGATCCCGACGAAGTACTCCTTCATCTCCGCCGACGCACGCATCGCGCAGTCCATGTCCCCACGAAAGCCCAGCAAGTCGATGGCAAGCCGATGGAACTGAAGCACGTCGGAGTCCGGAAGCCCCAGCAGAGCGGCGATCACCCGCACCGGAATCGGCATGAACACCGCATCGACGAGGTCGGCGCGCTTGGCGTCCTTGAACTTTGCGATGGTCTGGTCCACCAACGGTCCGACGAGTTCTGCGTCCCATCGCTTCATAGAAGACCGGGCGAACGCGAACTCGTGCAACTTGCGATAGATCGCGTGTTCGGGTTCCTGCATCTCCAGGATTGTCGGCCCCTGGAGCGGCCGCACGATGTCCTCATAACAGCGAGTACTGAACGTGATGTTGTCGGTGAAGATCGCCTTGACGGTGTCGAAGGTGTACGCCGTGAACGTCTGCGGGCCATCACCCGGGTTGCCGACCATTCCCATCTCGGGCCAGCCGGCGTGCACCGGGCTTTGCGCGCGTAGCTCCTTGAGCATCGGATAAGGCGACGCGTCGCCGTCGGCGCCCATGCCCTCATTGAATTTGTTCTGCGCGTCGCGGATGCTTTGTTCGAGTTCTTCCTGGCTTGTCCTGGTCGCCGGCTCGGCCATGCGCGGCTCCTCCCAGATATATCCGCCCAGACAACATACAACCTGATGGTTGAAACCTACATCATGTAGGTTGATCAAACATGCAACCGTGGCAATCGCGAAACTGCAACCAGGAGCGTTCCATTGGCAACTCGAGTGGCTCAGTGGGCGACAGGCGCCGTCGGACGCGCCGCGCTGGCCGAACTGATTGAGAATCCTGATTATCAGCTGGTGGGAGTCCTGGTGTATGACCCATCCAAGGCCGGGCAGGATGCCGGGGCCTTGTGCGGTCTGCCGCCTACCACCGGCGTGCTGGCCACCTCGGACAAGGAGGACATCTTCGCGCTGCGACCCGACGTGGTCATCCACGCGGCGAGCAAGGCACACGCCATCGAGACCAACGCCGAGGACATCTGCCGACTGCTGGCGGCGGGCATCAATGTCATCACCACGACCTCCTACAACCATCTGCCCACCTACGGCGCCGAGACCGAGACCGCGTTCGTCGAGGCTTGCCGTGCGGGCGGGTCCCGGTTCCACGCCGCGGGTGAGAATCCGGGCTTCATGTTCGAGCGCCTCGTCGCCACGGTGACGGCGCTGTCGAAGACGATCGACCGGATCGATCTCTACGAGGCCACCGATGTGTCGGCCGTCGACAGCAGGCCCATGCTGGTCGACCTCATGGGTATGGGCCGTCCACCCGAGGACGTCAGCGCCGACTCGCCGATCATCAAGAAGCTCGACCTCGCCTACCGGCAAGCGCTCAATGCCACGGCGGATGTTCTGGGTATCACGCTGTCGCACGTCGACGTGTCGGTGGACGCCACGACACTTCCCCAGGACATCGAGGTGCGTGCGGGCACGATCGAGGCGGGAACGGTGGTCGGACAACGGTTCTCGTGGGTCGGCCACTGGTCGGGTCGGCCACTGCTCGCGATCCACGAGGAATGGGTGTTGACGCGTGACCTCCCGCAGTGGGGTCTGAAGCCCCTGGCTCCGGGCGAGAAAGCGCCGCTGATCCGCGCCGTCATCAAGGGCGAGCCGAGTTTCGAACTACAACTCGACGTCGGGTTCGACGACAAGCCGGCAGATGGCACGCATGCCCAGCCCGGCCATCTGATGATCGCGATGGGCGCGTTGCGAGCGATTCCCGACGTGCTTGCTGCACCGCCGGGTGTCGTGGCGGCGCCGGTGTTCGGTGCGATCCAGCTAGCCGGAGCCAGTAACGGGGAGGCCCACCGCGCGTGAGATGTGGTCGCTGGGCGCCGCGTGGAAAACGTGCGCGCTCCCGTCCGGCAGAATCCGTCGCGCGATCAGATAGTCAGACCCGAGCCAGCCCTGCCGGATGAAGCGGCCGAACCGCAGGAAAGTGCCGGGAGCGCCACTAGCCGACGGCACGAGCTTCACCTGTTCGATACCGCCTTTGACCCCCTCGCCGGTCAACGGTCGCGCCGCCGCCAGTCCGCGCACAATGACCGTCCCCACGTCGTAGCAGAGACCCGGCATCGACTGCCCCGGTCGACGGCCGTAGCGGGCTTCAAATCGATCGAGGAACGCCTGCCCGACCTCGTTGCGCTCGTCGTAGCTGTCGAGTCCGATCCACCCGCGCAGATGGTGCATCCACTCGGCGTTGATGTGCGCCATCTCGAACGCGGTGGTCGTGTAGCGAGGCGGATCCCAGTCGACCGCCAGAAGCGCATCCGAGAATCCCCACAGTCCATGGCCAAAGCCGACGTGCACGAGAGCGTCCGGTTCCGCAGCGCGCAGCTCGTTGACCGCGTCGGCCTTGTCGGCTTCGACCTGCGGGATCGCGATGGTGGTGACGACCTTCAAACCCGCTGCTGAGTACGCCTTTTCAGCGAACGAGAGGTACTCCTTGCCGATGAGCGACGCTTCGTATGCGATCGCGATTCGGGATCGGCCGTCGCCGAGCATCACTGCGGCGAGCATCACGGGTTCCTCGGGCATCGACCCGTTGTTCAGAGCGAATGTCCATTCGCTCAATGCGCCCTCCGAGCCCGACAGGATGATGTTGGGGACCTTGGCGACGCGGTTGGCGTGGGCGGCAAGCGGAACGGCGTTGTCGGAGACATACGGACCGAAGATTGCGAGGCAACCCTCGGCGACCAGCTCGTCGTAGCCGTCCTCGACTGCCTGGTAGGTGCCGTTGGGTAAACCGATCACATTACGTTCGATCAGCTCAATCGGGCGATCGACGAGACCGGCGGCGACGGCCTCGTCGAAGACCAGCCGCAGGCTGTCGAGGGTGTCGTTGTCGATTCCAGCCCTGGTCGGATAGTCGTTGAGCAGGCCGACTTTCAGCGGTGCCACCGATCCGTATGCCCGAGCCTCTTGGTCACCCATACCGGCAACATACAACATGCAGGTTGTCGCGCGGGAGACGGAAATCAGCGTTTACGGATTCGCATATGGTGGTTACCGGCCGTTGGTAGCCTCGCGGCCATGTCTGTCGACACGACCACCACCAGGAAGTACCGCGTCATTCAGTGGGGCATGGGCAATGTGGGGACGCTCGCGCTGCGCCATATGGCCCACAATCCGACATTCGCCGTCGTCGGCGTGCTCTGCAATCGCCCGGAGAAAGTCGGTAGGGACGCGGGTGAGCTGGTCGGCGTCCCGCCCATCGGGGTGCTCGCAACAACCGATAAGGAGGCCCTCGAAAACCTCGACGCCGACTGCGTGTTCTACGCACCGCTGTGGTCAGACGTCGACGAGGTCTGCCGACTGTTGCGCGGCGGCAAGAGCGTCGTCGCCTCGGGTGGCGCATGGTGGCACAGGACCGAAACCAACGGCGCGGACATCGACAAGATCGAAGCCGCGTGCCAGGCGGGCGGGACGTCTTTCCACGGTGGCGGCATCCATCCCGGCTACGCCGCGGACCTACTTGTGCTCACGCTGGCGCGCATCGTCGGCAAGACCGACCACATTCACATCTACGAAGCGGTGAACTTCAACAAGGACACCTTGAAATACCTGGACGAGATGGGATTCGGGAAGACGCCCGCCGAGTTCGCCAAGGGCAATCTGTTCGCGGATGCGTGGTCGCTGTTCGCGCAGTCGCTGACCATGGTTGTCGAAGGTCTCGGCAAGACCGTCGAAAAGTTCACCACCGACGTCGAACTCGGCCTCGCTATCCGCGACATCGCGTACGAAGGCTCGGCCGAAATGGACATGCCCGGCCTGAAGGGCGTGATCAAGACAGGAACCGTCGCCTCGCAGCATCACCTTTGGACGGCTTGGGTGGACGGAAGGCCGTTCATCACGCTGCACGAGCTGTACGCGTTCACCGACCACGACGCCATCGAACCCAAGCCCGACTGGGAGCCCTACTACCACTACCGGATCGTGATCGAAGGCGACCCCGGCACCGAATTGATCCTGCGCGGCGACAGGCATGCTCGCGACACCGCCAAGCCGGGGACCGTCGGGTATGCGTGGACGGCAATGGAGCCGGTGAACTCGATTCCCGCCATCTGCGACGCGCCACCCGGGTTCAAGTCCCACAACGAACTCGGCCTCATGCCGGTGATCGGGATCGTGCGCTGACGACCTGCAACATTCATCCTGAATGTTGCTACGATGCTCGCATGGCCAAGCGTGGCGGCACCGACATCGAGCGCCGGGCTCGTGGAGATCAAACCCGGCGCGATCTCGTCGACGCCGGGCGAGAGCTGTTCGTCGAGAAGGGATACTTCGACACCAGCATCGGCGACCTTGTCACCCGCTCAGGCGTTGGCACCCGAGGTGCGTTCTACCACCACTTCAAGGACAAGGCCGAACTGTTCCGTGCGGTGTTCGAGGAGGTCGAGCGGGATCTGACCCTGCGCTCACTGGCCTCGCCCCCGCCGGGCGGCGACGCATGGGAGGTCCTGTCAGTCGGAATGCGCGGATTCCTGGAGTCCGCGCTGGAACCCGAGGTGCAGCGCGTGATGCTGATCGACGGGCCGGTGGTACTGGGCTGGCGGACGCTGCGTGCCATCGAGGAAGGCAACAGCATCGCCCTGATCAACGAGATGGTGGCCAAGGCGATCGCCGAGGGCATCATCGACGACCAACCCGTCGGCGAATTGACCCACCTCCTGGTCGCGGCAGTCGAGGAGGCCGCCCTCCTCATCGCGCACGCCGACAAGCCCACCAAGGCACGGGAGAGGGCCGCCAGGGTCCTCGACCGTCTGCTGCTGAGCTTCGCGGTCGAGCCGCGAAAAGTCCTGCGCCGATAGTGTTCTGCGTTGCTCCCCGCGAATTCGCGGGCGCGTATGTAAATGTATGTTTCCACTAACTGAATATGATGCTTCTACCTGGCTGATAATGTTGCTCTCGCCCTCGCTGAAGGAGACCCGATGTCTGACGCACCGCCGCTGAGAGTTGCCGTTGTCGGTGCATCTGCGGGGTTGGGCCGGTGCATCGGCATCGGCCTCGCCCGGGAGGGTGTCCGCGTCGCCTTTCTGGCCCGCCGACGGGACCGGCTGGAAAACGCCGCCAAGGAGGCGGGCGACGGTGCGCTTGCCGTTGCATGCGATGTCACCGACGGGGCGGCCTGCCGGAATGCGATCGCCGAGGTGGTCGATGCGTTCGGTGGCCTCGACGCGCTGGTGTACACGACCGGCGTCGGCCTGCTCTCACCGCTGGCGAATGTCAACGAGGAACAGTGGGCGAAGTTGTTCGCCACCAACGTGACCGGCGCATCCCTGATCACCGCCGCCGCCGCACCTCACCTGGCAGCCGCCGCGGGGTCGGCGGTGTACCTGTCCTCGCTGAGCGCCTCCTACTCGTCGCCGTGGCCGCTGCTCGGCGCCTACGCCGTGTCAAAGGCAGCGCTGGACAAGCTCGTCGAGGCGTGGCGCGTCGAACATCCCAACATCGGCTTCACCCGCCTTGCAGTCGGCGATTGCTTCGGCGGCGAAGGCGACTCGCAGACCGAGTTCAACAAGACCTGGAATCCCGAAGCACTGGAAAAGGCAATCCGGTTGTGGATGGATCGCGGCGAGATGCAAGGCGGCCTCGTCGAGGCCGACGATCTCGTCGGCGTCGTGCACTCCGTACTTCGTTGCGGCAACAGCAGCTTCATTCCTTATCTGACCCTGGCTCCTCGGCCGTCCGGTGCCGTGGCCGAACTTCGACAATGGTGAAGGAATTCCCACGGTGACACACGAATCCCGCATGCTGATCGACGGCAAACTGGTCGAGTCCGAAACCGGGCGCCAGTTCGACAACATCAATCCGGCGACAGAGGAAGTTCTCGGCGGCGCTGCCGACGGCGCCCGCGCCGACATGGAACGTGCGGTGGCCGCCGCGCGGCACGCCTTCGACAACACCGAATGGTCGCGTGACGGCGAGGCCCGCGCCGCCGGTCTGCGTCAACTCCAGGCGGCGCTGGAAGCCGAGCGCGAGGAACTGCGTGGTGAGTTGATCGCCGAGGTCGGCTGCCCACTGCTCAGCACCTTCGGACCGCAGCTCGACGTACCGCTCAAAGAGGCGCTGAGCTGGCCCGCCGACATGATCAGCCAGTTCCCGTGGAAACGAACGCTTCCAGACAAGGACGCGTTCGGGATGGGCACACTGGCCGCGCGTGAAGTCTGGAAGGAACCGATCGGCGTCGTCGGCGTCGTCACGCCCTGGAACTTCCCGCTCGAGATCATCCTCAACAAGCTCGGTCCTATCCTGGCGATGGGTAACACCGTAGTCCTCAAACCCGCTCCCGATACGCCCTGGAACGCCACCCGGATCGGACGGATCATCGCCGAGCAGACCGATATCCCGCCGGGCGTCGTCAACATCGTCACGTCGTCGGATCACCTTGTCGGCGAGGTGCTCTCAACATCGCCGTTGGTCGACATGGTGGCGTTCACCGGGTCCACAGCGACCGGTCGGCGCATCATGGCTGCCGCTTCGGAGACCGTGAAACCGACATTCCTCGAACTGGGCGGCAAGTCGGTGTACCTCGTTCTCGAGGATGACGGCGACGTCAGCGCAAAGATCGGTGGCAGTGCGTTCATCTCGATGCACGCCGGGCAGGGCTGTGCCATGCCCACGCGACTTCTCGTCCCCAACTCCCGGTACGAGGACGCCGTCGAGATCGTCAAAGTCGCGATGGAGAAGAACAAGTACGGCGATCCGACGGATCCCTCGGTGCTTCAGGGGCCACAGGTGTCCAAGCGGCAGCAGGAGCGGGTGCTTGGCTACATCGAGAAGGGCAAGCAGGAAGGGGCCCGGCTCGTCACGGGTGGCGGTGTACCCAAACACCTCGAGAAGGGCTACTTCGTCGAGCCGACCGTGTTCGCGGACGTAGACAACGCCATGACGATCGCCCAGGAGGAAATCTTCGGCCCCGTGCTCTCGGTCATCGGATTCGACGACGACGACGACGCAGTGCGGATTGCCAACGACTCGATTTACGGCCTCTCAGGCGTGTTGTTCGCCGACGACCTGGAACGGGCCAAGTCTGTCGCGAGCCGGATCAGGACCGGCACGCTCGGGATCAACGGCGGACTCTGGTACGGCGCCGACGCCCCGTTCGGCGGCTACAAGCAGTCGGGCATCGGCAGACAGTGCGGCATCGAGGGCCTCGAAATCTTCACCGAGACCAAGACTGTCGGCTGGCCGGCTTCCTGACCGCCGCCGAAGAAGGAGCACGCACATGAAATCCAAAGCAGCGGTCCTGCGCGGAGTCGGCGTGGACTGGGAAGTGACCGAGGTGGAGCTCGACCCGCCCAAGGCCGGTGAGGTACTCGTCAAGATGGCCTACGCGGGCGTCTGCCATTCCGACGAGCACTTCTACACCGGCGACAGCGTGCCGAGTGCCGAGATGGAAGAGATGATGCGGGCCGCCGGCGTGAACGTGCCGGAATGGTTCCCTATGCTCGGTGGCCACGAAGGATCCGGCGTCGTCGCCGACGTCGGTCCGGGGGTGAAGACGCTCAAGCCCGGTGACCACGTGGCGATCTCGTTCTTCCCCGCGTGCGGCAGCTGTCGATTCTGTGTGACGGGACAGACCTACCTGTGCGACGTCGGCGCCGACATCTACGACAAGGCCATGACCACCGACGGTACCCGGCGGCGACATCTCGGCGACGAGGACCTGATGGCGATGATGCAGGTCGGCACGTTCTCCGAGTACGTCGTCGCCTCCGAGCGCTCCTTGGTGAGGATCAACGACTGGATTCCGTTAGAGGCGGCTTCGCTCGTATCCTGCGGTGTGACAACGGGTTTCGGGTCGGGATCGGTGGCCGCAGGCACGCAGGTCGGTGATACCGTCGTGGTCATCGGTGTCGGCGGCATCGGGATGAATGCGGTGCAGGGCGCCAAGGCCGCGGGTGCGAAGCACATCGTCGCGGTCGATCCGAACGAGTTCAAACGTGAGATCGCCCCGATTTTCGGCGCGACCCATACGGCGGCAGACGCCGGGGCCGCAGTGGAATTGGTGAAGGAGATGACGTGGGGCGTCATGGCGGACCGGGTGGTGCTGACCCCCGGCGTGGTGCCGCCGGACATGGTGATGGTCGCGATGATGATGCTGCGCAAGGGCGGAACCTGTGTGCTGACGGGCATGGCGAAGATCACCGACATGATGGTCCCGCTCATCCTGCCCGACATGGTCTCGTCCTGTAAGACGCTGAAGGGCGTGCTGTATGGCGAGATGAATCCGCGCGAAGCGATGCCCAGGCTGCTGTCGATGTACGAAGCGGGCACCCTGAAACTCGACGAATTGGTCACCCAGAAGTACAAGCTCGACGACATCAACGAGGCGATGCGGGATCTGCGTGCCGGCAAGAACATCCGCGGCGTCATCGCCTTCGAGTGAGGCGGGTTCGGTCCGGCGTCACGGCTCAGAGGCTGACGCGCTGGCCCACCAGTAGGCGATGAACGGTTCCATACTGCGACTGACCAGTTCTATCCGCGGCCCGGAGGCCCCCTTCACGTATGCCCACAGCAGCGTGCCCGATCCATCCGGGTTGTAGGACTTCACCTCGAATGTCATACCGCTGGATTCCAGTGCCGCCAAATCGGATTCGACGTCGTCTGACCAGTACCCGATGTGATGCACACCGGAGTCCGACGGCGTCCACACGGTGTCAGGCACGGTCTGCAGGAGTTCGAGCCGAGGCTCGGCACCCGAGTAGACCATTTTCATCGGGATGGTGACCTCGCCGGCCGGGGTTACCGCGTCCTGGTCGACGGTGACGACATCGGTCCAGGTGTAGCCGGCGATCTGGGTGAGCCACTCCATCGTCGCGTCGAGATCGTCGACGACGATTCCGGTGTGATAGAGGTTTTCAGCCTTCATCGGTCTCCTTGAGGGTAGCGGTGTTGATCTCCTGCTCAAGCCATTGCACTTCGCTGTGGTTCTCGCGGCCGCTCGCCGCCAGAACCTGTTCGAGCGCATCGCGTTTGACACCGAGGGCATCTGGGTCCGTCGGCGCATGCGCAAGCACGATGTCGGTCAGGTGTAGCGCCTCGAGGGGACGCCCGGCCTTGGCGTGGGCGTCGGCCCGCTCGGTCAACGCGGCGGTTCCTCCGACCAGGTCGACGACATCCGACCAGACGGACGAGGCGGGGACGTCGTACAGCTCGGTCGTCGATTCGTAGCGAAACCAGCCGACATGTTCCTCCCAGATCGCGCGCACGATCCAGGCGACCTTGCCGTGCACCTGCGGCAGCGCCAACTCGGTCGGGAGCGTCACATCACGCATCAACGTCCACAGATCCGCGCCGGAGTTCATCCCGTCGATCGTGCGGTCGCGAAGGTACGCGGTGGCGTCGCGAACCTTCGTCATCGTGGCGCGGATCTCGTCCCCTCCGCGGAACACCTCGTGGCCGTTGATCAGTGTCTGCGGTTCGAGATCGATGACCCTGTCGACGGAATGCAGAAACGCCATCGCACTGCGGAGCTTGTCCCCGCGCAACGTATAGAGATTCGGCACGTGACCGAAGAACGGACCCATCAGGTTGCCGATGAACACCGTGCGTTCCTCAGGAAGCCACACCACGAGGGCGTCGGTGGTCTCCCCGCCTGGGGTGGAGTAGAGCCCGATTCGGCGACCGCCGAGCACGAGAGCGTGACTGTCGATGAACGACTCGGTGAGGACAGGTTCGGGCGGAAGGTTGGCGGCAGCGCTTTCGACGTCCATGAAGGCGCCCCAGAGCTTCATGATCCGCCCGACGTAGAACGGGTGCAGATTTCGCCAGTACTCGCGCACGTCGCGATGGTTGGCCTGGGCGATCGTCCGCGCACCGTCCTGCGCGAACTGGCTCCAACCGCCGACGTGGTCGGGGTGGCCCTGCGTGAAGGTGATCAGTTGTGGCGGGTCGCTGGCCACCTCCGAAAAGCGGGCCTTGATCGCAGGCGCCTCGAAGTCGGTGCCGGTGTTGATCAGTAGATTGCCGCCGGACGTCGTCACCAGATAGCTGTTGGCGATGTTTCTCGACATGAAGATGCCGTCCCCGATGTCGACGGCACTCTGATCACCCTCACCTTGTTTGACCAACTCGTCCAACGACGGCGTCATGTGCGCACCCTTCGAGTGTGGATTCCGAACAACCTAACATTTGTTCTCTATGACCGTATAGTCTCTGACGGCATGGCAACCGTGGACGAACTCGTCACCCGCGCCGCCGAACGCGCCGGCCTCGACGACTTCGGCGGCGACTCGTGGCGTGAAGGTCTGAGCCTGCTGGTCGGCACCTGCGAGTCCGCGCCCGGGGTCAATCCCGGTGGGCGTGACTTCGTGTACGGCCAGTTCGTCGACGCCTTGTGGAATCGGTTGCGCGTCGTCGACTACGTCAAAAACCACCCCGAGATCGGTGAGCAGCGCATCGAGCGGCCTGTCGTGGTGCTTGGTCTCCCCCGCACCGGTACCTCGCTGGCCAGTTATCTGCTCGATCAAGACCCGGCGCGACGGTCGCTGCTTACGTGGGAGGCCGCGGATTCGGTTCCGCCGTCCGCACCCGACACACTGCGGACGGATCCTCGGTGTCTGAAGAAGAAGGCCGAACTCGACGTCCTCGCCGAGGGACTGAAGGCGGCCGACATTCCGATGGTGCACTGGGATGAGGCCGACGGTCCGACAGAGTGCCTGTTCGTGCAGAACCAGGATTTCAAGGCCTATCTGTGGGAGGCGTTCATGCCCACTCCCGAGTACGCCGAGTGGCTGCTGAGCGCCGACATGTCCAGCGCGTACCAATACGAGCGGACGGTCCTGCAGATGCTGCAGTCGCGCGCACCGGGAACATGGTCGCTGAAGATGCCGTCGCATGCGGTGCACATCGAGACCCTGCTCGCGACCTACCCGGACGTGCGGATCGTGTGGGCCCACCGCGACCCGTACAAGTCGGCGGCATCGTTCCTGCGGCTGAACTATCTGTCGCGCGCGGTACTGGGAGCCGACGTCGACGTCGACACGATCGTGCCGAATGTGTTGCACCAGTTGAAGGAACACGTCGACCGTCCCCTGACGACGAGACGAAGGATCGGCGACGCACAGTTCTTTGATCTCCACTACGCCGATCTGATGCGCGATCCGGTGGCGGTGATGCGGTCGCTGTACGACTGGGCGGGTGACGACCTGACCACGTCGACCGAGGATGCGATGCTCGACTGGCTGGCCGAGCATCCGCAGGACCGCTTCGGTGTCGCACCGTATTCCCTGGACGGGTCGGGAGTGACCCGCGCGGATCTGGAGCCGATCTTCGCCGAGTACCTGAACGCGTTCGACATCGAGTTGGAGGGGGACGCACGATGAAAGCCGCCGTCACCACAGACGACCACGGGTTCGAGGTCACCGAACTCCCCGATCCCACTCCCGAACCCGGCCAATTGGTCATCCGGGTCAATGCCTGCGGCGTCTGCGGATCCGATATCAAGGCACAGCCCTACGCACCGGCAGGCATGGTGATGGGCCACGAACTGGGAGGCGAAGTCGTAGCCGTCGGATCGCAGGTCGAAGACTGGCGTGAAGGCACCAATATTGCTGTGCTGCCCGTGGTCTCGTGTGGCGCGTGCCGGTACTGCCAGGCCGGGACCGCGTCGCACTGCGCTGCGGCGAGCTTTATCGGCATGGGACCTGCGGGCGGGTTTGCCGAGTTCGTCGCCGTTCCCGCGCGACATTCGTTCGCGGTTCCCGCCGACTTGCCAGACCGCTACTCCGCACTGGTGGAGCCGTTTGCGGTCGGTCTGCACGGAGTGAATCGCGCCGAGATCACGACCGGCGACGACGTACTCATCGTCGGTGCGGGCGGCGTCGGCCTCACCACCCTGATCTGGGCCCTGCACCGCGGCAGCGCACGCGTCACCGTCGCCGACCCGGACCCTCAACGGCGGGACTACGCCGCCGCCGTCGGTGCCACGGACGTGCTGGCGTCGGTGTCGGAAGCGGAGCTCGGGGCCTATGACGCGGTCGTCGAGTGCGTGGGACGAGCAGAGCTACTGCAGGTCTGCCAGCCGGTCCTCCGTCCACAGGGACGCGTGATCATCTCGGGTGCATGCGCGGAAGCCACCCCCATCGAGCCCATCACCGCGCTGCTGAAGGAGCTCACAGTCCGCTACGCGGTGGCCTACTCGGTCGACGAGTTCCGGGAAGTCATCGCGGCGTTCGGCGACGGCAGCGTGGATCCGGGCAGCACCGTCGGACCCTCCTTCGAGCTCGCGCAGATCGGCGAAGCGTTCGATGCTGTTCGTGAGTCGCGGGTGCAGGGCCGGGTGTCGGTGATCCCGCACGGGTAACGCCGTCTACTTCTTCTTCGCTTCGACATGATCGGCCTCCACGCCGGCGATCACTGAATGAAGATAACGCTCAAGGCTTTTCGCGCTGTCGAGCTCGGCAAGCCCATACGCGAGCCGGAACAGGAACCCGCCGAGGAAGGTGACGACGGCGAATGCCTGCTCCTTGATCAGTTCGTCGTCGCGCGGCTTACCGACCGGCTGAACCTGCGCCACCGCAGCTTCGCTGATCGACTCGAATTGACCCATGAGCCCGGTGAACACGTCACCGAGCTCGGGGTCTCGCGATGCGATCATCATCAGCTCGAATCGCGCGCGCGCCCGGGACCGCTCGGGCTCGACGCCGGTGCGCATGGCCTGCTCGGCCAGCGTCGCCAGCAGCGAATCGACCTCGCCGTGTCCGGTCGCATCCATCGCCGCGGTGAAATCCGCGATGTCCAGCTCGATCACCCGGGCGATCGCCCCGCGCAGGAGTGCAGCCCTGGTCTGGTAATAGAACGACGTCGTGCCGTCTGGGAAGCCCGCCTGCCGGTCGACACGAAGATGGGTCACTCCCCGGGCGCCTTCGGCGGCCAGCAGGTGGATCGCCGCATCACACAGGTCGCGGCGTCGTTGTTCAACGTTGGGTTTTCGTCTCATTGAGGTGCACCAGCTTATCCGCCCCGGTCATCATGACCGCGCCATGTGCAATGCCGCACGGTGACTGAACAACAGCGACGCCCCGATGGGGTTGCCGCCGCCCGGGTAGGTCTCACCGGACACCGCGGCCATCGTGTTCCCCGCCGCATAAAGCCCAGGAATGGGCCGGTCTTCGGCGTCCAGCACGCGCGCATCGACGTCGGTGCGCAGCCCGCCCTTGGTGCCGAGGTCAGACGTGCCGAATGCCGCAGCCCGGAACGGCGGCGTGTCGATCGGCACCAGCGGCGACGCCCCGCCGGTGAATGCGCGGTCGAACGATTCCCGGCCGCGGCCGAAGTCCTCGTCGTCACCACGCTGCGCGAGTTCGTTGAAACGACGCACGGTTTCGACGAGATTTCCTTCCGGCACACCGATCTTGTCGGCCAGCTCCTCCAGGGTGTCGGCCTGCACCCACAGCCCGGCCGCCTCGTACTCACTCGTCGGCGAGAAGGAAACGTTGGTCGCCATCACCGGCGGCTGTTCACCTGCGCGGCTGTCATAGACCATCCAGTACGGCGTGTCGACGGTGCCGTCGCGCATCGCGGCCAAGATCTCACGGCCCAGCCGGTCGTAGGCGGCAGATTCGTTCACGAACCGGCGGCCCGCCTTGTCGACGAAGATGCCGCCGGTGAAGCAGAGCGCGAATGCCGCGCGGCCGTCGGGATGGATGAGCCCGGGCGACCACCAGGCCTGATCCATCAAATCGGTGCTCGCGCCGGCCGCGATCGCGGCCTTGTGCGCCAGACCGGTGTTGCCTGGCGCGCCCATCGTGCCCGATGCCGCTCCGGGAACACCGTATTGAGCTCGCATCGCGGCGTTCTGCTCGAATCCGCCGGCCGCCAAGAGAACGCCGCGTCGCGCCCTGATCGTCCGCCGCTCGCCCTCGCATTCCACGACCCCGCCTACGACGCGGCCGTCCTCGACGACCAACTCGACGAGGCTAGTATTCAGATACGCGGCCACCTCCGGGTTGTCGGCCATGGCCCAAAGAAAACGACCGATTACCGCGCGCCCACCCGTGAGAAAGTCGGGCAGCGGGCCGCCAAGGCGTTCGTGGTCCAACGGTCCGCGGACCTGCCCCTGGAAACGTCCGAGGCGATCGTCGGGCACCCCCTTGCAGACGGTGTGCCGCATGCCGTCGTTGCGCGCCCCGGGGACCGAGCTGTAGTAGTCCGGCCACGGCAGGATCTTGAACGCGAAATGGTCGTCCTGCTCGAGGTATTCGATCAGTGCCGCGCCGCCGCGTACATACGTCTCCTGAAGTTCGGCCGGCGTCCGGTCGCCAACAACGGTGCGGTAGTAGCGCAGGGCTTCGTCGATGGTGTCGTCGCT
The DNA here is from genome assembly GCF_032883055.1 of Mycobacterium sp. 29Ha. NCBI lineage: Bacteria > Bacillati > Actinomycetota > Actinomycetes > Mycobacteriales > Mycobacteriaceae > Mycobacterium > Mycobacterium sp. 29Ha. Next base: position 13,677 of record NZ_JAMQTI010000017.1, on the reverse strand, counting down.
TCCCGCCCGGACCAATACCGGATTGCACGGATACCACATCCCGCCGCCACCGGAGTAGGCGAACGTACCGCCGAACTGATCGGTGGCCTCGACGATGGCTACCGAAAGTCCCTCACGGGCAGCGGTATACGCACCCGCAAGAGCACCGGCGCTGCCGGCCACCAGAACGTCGACAGTTTCATCGGCAATGCTCACAGGTTCCTCGATCTGTTGACGAAGCGGCCCTCCCGTGGCGAGAAGAGCCATCCGCCACCGGCTTTGGTGCCGCCGTCGACGGGAATGTTGTGGCCGGTGACGAACGCCGACTGATCTGATGCCAGGAATAGCGCGACCCGGGCCTGGTCCTCCGGCCATCCGACCCGGCCCACCGGCGCCCACGACGCCCACAGCTCGCCGACGTCCTCATAGCCGGTCAAATAGTCGACCTGGGGCGTCTGAGAGAGGTCGGTTCCGATGCCGTTGACACGGATGCCGTGCCGCCCGAGATCCACGGCCAGACAGGTGGTGAAGTGCGCCGCCGCAGCTTTCATCGCCCCGTACACCGGGTCTTTGGGGTAGCCCCGCATGCCCTCCACCGAATGCACGGTGACGATGCTGCCGCGGTGGGCGTCGATCATCGACGGGACGAAAGCCCTTGTGACGGCGAAGACATGACGCAGGTTCATGTCGTACTGCTGTTGCCACGACTCCGGCGTCGAATGGTGAAACGGCACCAGCGGCCGGTAGTCCCCCACGTTGTTGACAAGGACGTCGACCCGACCATGTTCGGAGAGCACGGCCTCGGCGAGCTTGGCGACATCGTCGTCGTTGGTGACATCGACGACATGGCAGCGGATCGATCCGCCGGCGCTGGACACGTCGTCGTAAATGTAGTCCGCGCGTTCAGCATCGACCTCGGCGACTTCGACGAGGGCTCCGTGTTGGGCGAACAGTCGGGCGATGCCCGCGCCGATTCCGTCACCACCGCCGGTGACGACTACGACCCGCCCGTCGAGCAGCCGGTTCCAGTCGTCGATCCGCGGGACACCGTCCGGCGAGCCGGACAGACCTACACTGTCGTCACCGGTCATGGCGACGGACTCTAGCGGCTCTCTTCGATGTGGCGGGCGACATCGCGTACCGCAGTCCCGACCTCGCGGCGATCTATGACTGCTTCGGCGTTCTGCGACGCTTGTTCTCAGCGCGCAGAGCGTGGATGTCACCTTTCAGCGTGACGTTGCGGTCGCTGAGAACGTCGTTCTGGTCTTCCAGCGAGAGGATGCGGGCGATGCCTGCGAGATTGATTCCCGCGGCGACGAGTTCGCTCACGCGCTGCAGGCGAACCAGGTCGTCCGCGCTGTAGCGCCGGGTGCCCCCAGGGCTGCGGACCGGCGTCACAAGCCCGTGGCTTTCATACAGACGCAGCGACTGCTTGCTGACGCCGGACAGCTCGGCGGCCACGGAGATGCCGTACACCCCGCGGTCCGTCGCGGGCGGGCCGGGCTTGGTGGTCTCGTCCTCGGTCATCGGTAGCGCAAACCTTCAGTGGTGCCGATGGGAAATGTGTGACTTCTCCCAGCCAATATATGTGCTGTTTGTTGCGCAAGTCCAGCGCTAGTGCTATATAAAATCTATTGCTAGTGCCATAGATTATCTGGTCTACGTAAACAGGGAATCTACGGAACGGGAGTGACGTCATGCCTCACAGCGGGTACGGGCGAGATGACGTCCCGGTCGGCGCGGGGTCTCCCGAACTCGATGCCACGGGGATATACGCCGATGGCGCGATACACCATACAACGCCGATCCGCGGGTTGGCAGTTTCCGCTTCTGGTTTGAAGGTCAGCGCTGGGAATGGTCTGACGAGATGTATCGGATCCACGGATATGCGCCTGGATCCGTCGAGCCGACATCCGCTCTGGTGTTGTCGCACCAGCACCCCGACGAACGAGATAGCGTGGAAGACCTTCTCGACCAGGCCCGATATTCGGGCGGGTCGTTCTCCAGTCGGCACCGCCTCTGCGACACTGCCGGCCGGGAGCGAAACCTGATTGTGGTCGCGGAGCGGATGCTCGATGCGACCGATGCAGTAGTTGGCGCGAGCGGCCACTACATCGATCTCACCGATGTGCTGGAACAAGGCCATCGAGACAATCTCGACAAGACCCTGCCGAAGCTCTTTGAAGCACGTGCGGTGATCGAGCAGGCCAAGGGAGCGCTGAGGCTCGTCTACGGCATGAACGAAGAGCAAGCCTTCAAGCTTCTGCAGTGGCGATCGCAGGAGAACAACACGAAACTGCGCGCACTGGCCAACCGACTGGTTGCCGAGCTCGACTCCCTCACCGAGGTGACGTCAGCGCTTCGTACCGAATTCGATCACCTCATCATGACCGTCCACGAGCGCGTCAACCACCGTAGCTAGCGATGGACCTCATGTGCGATTCGCACGCCGAGTTGCCACTCGCGCCGAAAGGTAAAGCACCACACCCACAACCAAGAGGATGGCCGCGAAGAGCCAGACTTTGGCGGTCTGCTGGGTGAGCAGCAGTACGCAGGACGCCACGCCGAGAACGGGGACCGCGGTCCATACCCGGAAGTGAGAGTGCTCGACTGTGTCGCAGCGCAGGACCAGCACGGCGACGTTGGTCGAGATGAAGACGATCAACAGCAGCAGGACGACAGTCTCCGCGAGCGTCGACAGATCTCCGACCAGGGTGAGCAACATGGCCACCACCGTCGTCGCCACGATGGCCACCCAGGGCGTTCGTCGCTGCGGCAGCACGCGGCTCAGCGCGCCGGGAAGCAGCCCGTGCTCGGCCATGCCATAGGCAAGCCGGCTCGACATGATCATGGTCAGCAGCGCGCCGTTGGCGACGGCGACGAGCGCGATCGCACTGAACAACCAGTCCGGAATGCCAACGCCGGACGCCGCTACAACCGCCAGCAGGGGTCCGGACGATCCCGACAGTTCACTCGACGGCAGGGCGATGGCGCTCGCGATTCCGACCAGGGCGTAGAGGACACCCTCGGTGATGAGCGCGCCGAAAAGCGCTGCGGGATAGACCTTGCCCGGATTGCGGATCTCCTCGGCGACGTTGGCCGAGGTCTCGAACCCGACGAAGGAGTAATACGCGACGATCGCACCGGCCAAGATCGCGACGGCAGGCGTCGCGCTCTCGGGAAGCTGGACTGCGCGGTTGATGTCGCCGCGTCCGCCGCCAACCATTACCGACACCGCGACGACGACGACGAGCAGACCCGTCAGCTCGATGACCGTCATCACGACGTTGCTCTTGACCGATTCGCTGATTCCTCTGGCGTTCAGGCAGGCGACGAGAGCCAGAAACCCGATGGCGGCGGGGATCGCCGGAACGTCGACGAAGGTGGCGAGATAGTCGCCGGCGAATGCCAGCGCGAGTCCGGCGGCGCTGGTCACCCCCGCGGCGAGCATGCAGAAGCCGACCAGAAACGACACCATGGGCTGTCGGTATGCGCGCTCGGCGAAGACCGCGGCGCCACCGGCCTTGGGGTACTTGGTGACCAGTTCGGCGTAAGAGCCCGCCGTCAGCAGGGCAAGCAGCAGGGCAACGAGCAGCGGCGCCCACAACATCCCGCCGACGTCTTCGGACAACACACCCATCAACGCGTAAATGCCGGCCCCCAGCACGTCGCCGAGGATGAACATGAACAACAACGGTCCGGTGATCTTGCGTTTGAGTTTGTCCGCGGCGTCGGCGGCGTCTTCGCCGGTATCTGCTCTAGCTGTCGACGTCATGTACCCCTCCTGGCGCATCGGAAGCGACGCCCATGCGACTTACCCACCGATCGACCGGCGAAACGGCATAGCACTCCGCCCGCTGCTCACCGCACATGCGTTGACCCAGAAAGACCACTCCGAGCGTTTAGCGGCTCTCTTCGATCCGGCGGGCGGCATCGCATACCGCGGCCCCGATCTTGCGGATCTCGCTGGCGTTCAGCCCGCGGAACGGCGCCGCGGTGATCGACATCGACACCAGCCCGTCGGAGTCCTTGACCGGCACCGAAATGGTCGCCACCTGATGGTCGGAGCTACCGTCGAGTTCGGCGGGCAGATAATCGACCAGCGCCAGATCGGCGAATGCCCCGGCCAACCGGGCCGTGATCTCGTCGGGCTCGCCGTCGGCGGCCAGCGCACGCAGGGCCATATAGACACGGACATATTCACGACTGAGCCGTTCGATCACATAGCCACGCTCGCGCACCTGGGCGAGCACAGCGGTCAGCCGCCTGCGCAGTCTGGTCGACGGTTCACCTATCCCAGCGAGCCACGCCTTGATGGCCGGCTCCCCCGCCCACGCCACATAATCGCGCCCGAACGGCGCCACCAGCGGCATGCGCAAACCCGCCGTGACGCGCGGAGCGGTGAGCGAATCCCCCACCGAGTCGGTGACCACCAGCGACGCATTCTCGCGCCGGGCCAAGAAGACCTGCGCGCCAACGGTTTCGGACAGATTCTCCAGCAGGGGGCGGAATTCTCGGTCGTTCGTCGGTCGGGCCAGTGCGCCGATGGCCGGACCCCACGAGTAGCTCGCCGAGGATTCGTGCCGCACGACCCAGCGGTGGTGAGCGAGCGTGGCCAGGATGGCGTGGCCGGTGGCGCGGCTGATGCCGAGACTGCGGCAGATGTCCGCGAGCGAGAAGTTGCGCTCCGGGTGGGCGGCCAGCAGGTGCATCACCGCCACGACGCGTTCGGTAGGCGGGGAGGGCACTTGACGGCGTCCGCTTCCGGCGTCTACGTTCAGCGTCACAATATCGAACAGTATGTCGAATATTCGAATCACGCAATCACATCCGAGGACCGGCGATGGGCAGCACGGCTGAGCTCAGCTTCGACGACCTGACCGCACCGCAGCTGACCGATGTCCAGCGGCAGATTCTCGAACACACCGAAAGCCGCCATGTCGACCTGGACATCGATCGGATGGTCGCCGAGGCCGTCGCCGAGGCGGGGGCCGACGACTTCGCCGCGGACGACGGTTTCTGGGACCGGGTTGCCGCCTACGTCGGGGCGATCGACGACGACGGCGGCCTGACACAGTTGATCCGCGGAACGCTGCGTCAACGCATTGTGAGGCTGCTGCGCAACCGGCTGTCGTTGACCGAATTGCTCAAGCGCCACCCGGAGATCGAGTCGATTCCGATCGAGAAGCCGTTCATCGTGGTGGGGATGCCGCGCTCGGGAACGACGCATCTGGTCAACCTGCTGGCCGCCGATCCACGTCGCCGCGCGCTGCCCTACTGGGAAAGCCAAGAGCCGCTGCCGATCCCGGGCCAGGGTCCCGATGTCAACGGCGTCGACCCGCGGTACACCCGCGCGAAGAACGAGCACGAGGCGATGATGATCAGCGCTCCCGCCACCGCCGCCATGCATGACCGCTTCCCCGAGGCGATCGAAGAGGAAGTCGAGATTCTCGACCTGGACTTCGCCGGGTATGTCCTTGAATGGCACGCCCGCGTCCCCGACTGGCGAGACCTCTATCTCAGCCTCGACCAAACCCGGCACTACGGATACCTGAAAAAAGTCCTGCAGGCATTGACGTTCCTGCGCGGTCCCCGTACCTGGGTGCTGAAGTCGCCACAGCACTGCGAGCAACTCGGCCCGCTGATGTCGACGTTCCCCGATGCCACCGTCGCTTTCACCCATCGCGATCCCGTCGCGGTGATCCAGTCCGCCATCACGATGATGGCCTACTCCGACCGGCTCCGTCGCCGCAGCATCGAACCGCAGTGGCTGCTCGACTATTGGTCGGACCGGGTCGAGCGGCTGTTGCGCGGCTGCGTGCGGGACCGGGGGCTGGTGCCAGCCGAGCGCAGCGTCGATATCGGCTTTCACCACCTCAACGGCCACGAGATCGATCTGCTCGACGACCTGTACGCACGCGCGGGCGTCGAGCTCACCTCCAAGGTCCGCAGGGCGTTCCAGGCGTATCTGGACAGCAACCCGCGCGGCAAGCACGGGTCGGTGCGCTATGAGCTGCAAAGGCACTTCGGGGTGTCGCCCGACGAACTACGCTCGCAATTCGCCTTCTACTTCGAACGATTCGATGTGCGACCCGAAGGACACTAGTTGAGCGAAGAACCGATCTACCGCAGTCGTCCTGGCGCCGATGCTCTCGCCCCGGCAGCGGCCGAACACGCCGAGGAAGTGGTACCCGGCGTCTGGTGCTCGCCTGGACTGTCGAACACCTATCTGCTGACCACCACCGACGGCCGCGTCGTCGTCAACACCGGGATGGGATTCGAAAGCCAGGTCCACCGAGCGAATTTCGACGCCGTCGATTCGTCCCCCATCCGCTACATCATCGTCACGCAGGGCCACTACGACCACGTCGGCGGACTCGATACGATGCGCGACCCGCAGACGCAGGTGGTGGCGCAGGCCAACTGGCGTCACTGGCGCGACGACAACGAGCGTCTGCTGGCCTACCGCGCCAACAACAGCGCCTTCGCGTTCTCCGACAAGCTCGCCAAGGGCATCGCCGCGATCCAGCAGCGGTTCGGGAAGCGGCTCCCGGCCCAGGCCGCACACTCCGCCGACATAGACGTGGACGACTCGCTGGTACTGACCGTCGGCGGCCGCACCATCGAACTGCTGGCAACACCGGGCGGGGAGACCACCGACTCGATGGTCGTCTGGCTTCCTGAACAACGGGTATGTCTGTGCGGCAACACCTTCGGACCGGTCTTCGGACATATCCCGAATTTCGTCACGATGCGCGGCGACCGGTACCGCGACCCACTGACGGCCATCGCCTCGATCGAAAGGGTGCGCGAGCTTCGGCCGGAAGTCCTGATCACCGGACACTTCGAGCCGATCCGCGGCGCCGATCTCATCCACGCCGAGCTGACCCGCCTACGCGACGCGATCGCTTACCTCCACGACCGGACGGTGGAGGGCATGAATACGGGTAAGGACGTCTACACCCTGATGCGGGAGATCACGCTGCCCGCCGAACTCGAGGTCGGCCAGGGCTACGGAAAGGTGGCCTGGGACGTGCGGGCTATCTGGGAGAACTACTCCGGGTGGTTCCATCACCGTTCGACCACAGAGCTTTACGACATCGGACCTGACGAGCTCACCGTCGACCTTGTCGACCTCGCCGGCGCCGAGCGGGTCGTGGCGCGGGCCGAAGAGCGGCTCGCGGCGGGCCATCCGGTGCATGCGATCCATCTCGCCGAGGCCGTCGTTCATGCCGACCCGCCACACACGCGCGCACGCGCCGTGCTCAAGGCCGCACATGAGGACCTGCTCGCCGCCAGCACCAACTTCTGGGAATCCGCTTGGCTGACCAAGAAAATCGGAGACTACTCTTGACCGCGCGCGCTACGTTCGACTTCACCGGGACGAAGGCACTGATCACCGGCGGCACGAGCGGGATCGGCCACGCCACGGCGACGCTGTTCCGCGACGCAGGCGCCACGGTGACCATCACCGGCACCAAGGCCGGGCCCGGCGACTACGACACCGACCTCACCGGCATGACCTACCGGCAGCTCATCCTCACCGACACGGACTCGATCGACCAGTTGGTTTCGGCGACAAGCACACTCGATGTGCTCGTCAACAACGCCGGAGCCAACTTTCCCGGCGGACTCAATGAGGCCGAACCCGACGGCTTCGAGGCGTCCGTGGCGCTCAACCTCACCGCGCCCTACCGCCTGACCGTCGGGCTGCGCAAAGCGCTGGCCGCGTCTGGCGGTGCGAGCGTCGTGTTCCTGTCGTCGTTGTCGGCGCTGCGGGCGGTGACCATGGTGCCCGGCTACGGTGCCGCCAAGGCCGGCATCGCGAGCCTCACGCACAACCTCGCCGTGAAGTGGGCGCCGCGCGGCATCCGGGTCAACGCGGTGGTGCCCGGCGTGATCGACACCCCGATGACCGAGCTCGCCCAGACGGTGCCGGAGATCATCGACGCCGAGCTCGCCCGAATCCCGCTGGGCCGCTTGGGTACACCAGCCGAGATCGCCGGGACGATTGCCTTTCTGTGCACGGAGCAGAGTTCCTACACCAGCGGGGCGCTGTTCATCGTCGACGGTGCGTCCACCAGCCAGTGAACGAGGCGTTCCAATGACGATGGCGATCCTGCGGTTCAATTTCGCCGCGCCACAGGACGACCCGGCCGCACGCCGCGACCGCATACAGGCCGCGATGGAACTCAGTTCCTGGTCGGAAACACGCGGTGTGAGCGCCGTCAGCTTCGACGAACACCATCAGAGCGGGCACGGCTGGAGCTGCAATCCCGTCATGACCGCCGCAATCCTGCTATCGCGCACCGAACGCGTCGTCGCCAGCGTCGACTGCACGCTGGGACCCCTGTGGCACCCGGTACGGCTCGCCGAAGACATCGCCATGGCCGACACGATCGGTGGCGGACGGTTGATCGTCACAATCGGAATGGGATACCGGCCCGTCGAATACGAGTTGTTCGGAACGCCATTCGACAAACGCGGCCGCCTGATGGACGACCTGCTCGACACGCTGATGTCACTGTGGTCGTCACCGGACTTCACCCCCGGCCCGCTGACACGCCCCCATCCGACGGTGTTCGTCGGCGGCAGTGTGCGCGCGACCGCCCGGCGGGCGGCCAGACACGGTCTGCCGCTCAACCTGCCCAGCCACCTCCCCGAACTCGCCGACTACTACCGCGAACTGTGCGCCGAGGCAGGACACACGCCGATCGTCGTCATGCCGCCGCCCCGCAGCCGCGGGATGGTCTTCCTGCACGAGGACCCGGACCGAGCGTGGGCCGAACTCGGCGAGCACTACCTATGGGAGGCGGGCGTCTACTCGGGCTGGGGTGGCGGTGAGGTGCATTCGTTCATGCATGGCACGGAGAAGATCGAGACCCTTGACGACGTCAAAGCCGCCGGACGGTATCGCTTCATGTCGCCCGAGCAGTTGGTCGCCGACGTGAAAGAGAATCCGCACGATCATGTGGTGCTGCACCCGCTCGTCGGCGCCATGCCGATCGAGGAGGCATGGAAGTCGGTCCAACTTCTGACCGACGAGGTGCTGCCCGCCCTCAAAGGGCGTCGATAGGACATCAGCGGGCACAATCGCAGTCAACATGTCCGATATCGAGGAACCACCGCCCGCCTCGCGGCGGCGCCACATCGTGCGCCTTGCCGTTGTGGTGGCGTTCCTACTCGGGTTGTTCTATCTCGTGGCGATCGTCAGGGTGATCGACGTCGAAGCGGTTCGCAACGTCGTCGCCGCCACGGGTCCAGCCGCCCCCGTCGCCTACGTCGTGGCGTCCGCTCTGCTTGGAGCCGTGTTCGTACCGGGGCCGATCCTGGCGGCGGGCAGCGGCGTGTTGTTCGGGCCCGTAGTCGGCCTGGCCGTGACGCTGGGGGCGACCGTAGGGACGGCGATCATCGCGAGCCTGATCGGCCGTCGCGCCGGCCGCGCCAGCGCACGCGAACTGCTCGGCACCGCACGGGCCGATCGGCTGGACAGTCTGATCGAGCGGCGCGGATTGTGGGCGGTCGTGGGGCAGCGCTTTGTCCCGGGGGTGTCCGACGCACTCGCGTCCTACGCGTTCGGCGCATTCGGAGTGCCGCTGTGGCAGATGGCCGTTGGCGCCTTCATCGGGTCGGTGCCGCGGGCGTTCGTGTACACGGCGCTGGGCGCCTCGATCGGCGATCTGAATTCACCGTTGGCGTACGTCGCGGTCGCGATCTGGTGCCTAACGGCCGTCGTCGGCGCGTTCGCCACCCACCACGGCTACCGCAGATGGCGGGCACGCTCCACCTCCCATTGACTGTGACAGCAGTCACACTAGAGTCGGGGTCATGGACAGGAACCACTCTGATTCACTCGCCGCGGGCGGCCTCAACTGGGACAGCCTTCCCTTGAAGCTCTTCGCCGGCGGTAACGCCAAATTCTGGGATCCGGCCGCTATCGATTTCTCCCGCGACCGGGCCGACTGGGAAGCCATGTCGGAGCTCGAACGGGACTGGGCGACCCGACTGTGCGCGCAGTTCATCGCCGGCGAGGAGGCGGTGACCCAGGACATTCAGCCATTCATGGCCGCCATGCGCGCCGAAGGGCGCCTCGGCGACGAGATGTACTTGACCCAGTTCGCGTTCGAAGAGGCGAAACACACCCAGGTCTTTCGGATGTGGCTCGACGCGGTCGGCCTGACCGATGACCTGCAGCATTATCTGGACGATCTGCCGTCCTACCGCCAGATGTTCTACGAGGAGCTGCCGAAGTCACTCAACGCACTGGCAACTGATCCTTCGCCTGCCGCTCAGGTCAGGGCATCGGCGACGTACAACCACGTCATCGAGGGAATGATGGCGCTCACGGGGTACTACGCGTGGCACCGCATCTGCGTGGACAACGGCATTCTGCCCGGCATGCAGGAATTGGTGAGGCGCATCGGGGACGACGAGCGTCGTCACATGGCGTGGGGCACCTTCACGTGCCGGCGCCACGTCGCTGCCGACGATGCCAATTGGGATGTCTTCGAGAAACAGATGGCAGAGCTCATTCCATTGGCCCTGCGCAACACCGACGATGCGTTTGCCCTCTACGACGAGATCCCGTTCAACTTCACCATGGACGAGTTCACGGCGTACGCCACCGACAAGGGGATGCGGCGGCTCGGAACCATCGGCAGTGCCCGCGGCCGACCACTGGCCGAAATCGACGTCGACTACTCGCCGGTTCAACTGGAGGACGCATTCGCCGACGAGGACAAGAAAGCGCTCGCGGCCTCAGCGTGACGCACCGATCCCCTTGGCATTCAGTCGCCGCTGGGATGCCTCCGTCCGGATGACCTGAGGCCACCAGAACCATCGGCCCAGCAGTGCGGCGATCGATGGAGTCATGAACGACCGGACCACCAGCGTGTCGAACAACAATCCGAGCGCGATGGCGGTGCCGGTCTGGCCCATGACAATCATCGGACTGACCGCAAAGGTCGCCATCGTGAAGGCGAACACCAGTCCCGCCGAGGTCACCACAGACCCGGTTCCTGCCATCGCGCGGATGATGCCGGTGTTCAGCCCGTGATGAAGCTCCTCCTTGAATCGGGAGACCAGCAGGAGGTTGTAATCCGACCCGACCGCGAGCAGGATGATGACCGACATCGCCAACACCATCCAATGCAGTTCGATGCCGAGGATGTACTGCCAAAGCAGAACTGAGAGCCCGAACGAGGCACCCAGCGAAATCAACACCGTACCGACGATGACCGCGGATGCAACCGCGCTGCGCGTGATCATCAGCATGATGGCGAAAATCAATGCCACCGCTGCGATCCCGGCGATCAGCAGGTCGTAGGTGTTGCCGTCCTTCATGTCCTTGAACGTTGCAGCGCTGCCGGACAGATAGATCGTCGAGCCCTCAAGTGGGGTTCCCTTGATGGCTTCTTTCACGGCGGTTCGCAGCGGATCGATGCGCGCGATTCCCTCATTGGTTGCCGGATCGCCCTCATGCTCGATGATGAAGCGCACCGACTTGCCGTCCGGCGAGATGAAGTTCTCCATCCCCTTCTTGAAGTCGGCGTTGTCGAACACTTCCGGTGGCAGGTAGAACGAGTCGTCGTTCATCGATTGATCGAACGCTTCGCCCATCGCGCCCGAGTTGTCCTGCATCGCCGACATTTGATCCTGCATGCCCTTCTGCGTGGCATACATGGTCAGCATCATGGACCGCATGGTCTTCATCGTCTGGATCATCGGCGGCATCAGGGTCACCATCTGCGGCATCAGCTGATCGAGGCGCTCCATGTCCGGCAGCAGTTGCTGGATGTCGTCGGTCATCGTGTCGACGCCGTCGAGGGTGTCGAAGATCGACCTCAAGGCCCAGCAGACCGGGATGTTGAAGCACTTCGGTTCCCAGTAGAAGTAGTTGCGCAACGGTCGGAAGAAATCGTCGAAATTGGCGATATTGTCCCGCAATTCGGCGATATCGACCGTCATGTCCTTGATCTTGCCCACCATCGAATGGGTAGTCGCCGCCATCTCCGCGGTCAGCGACGACATCTTCTCCATCGTTGCGATGGTCGTTTTCATCTCGTCGGCCTGCACCAGCATGTCGGCCATCCGGTCCTGCAGATATTTCTCGTTCATCTGCTGGGTGGTGCCCTGCATGCCGATCAGAAACGGAATCGACGTGTGCTCGATCGGCTTGCCGTCGGGTCGCGTGATCGCCTGGACACGCGCGATCCCGGGGACGCGGAAGATCGCCTTGGCGATCTTGTCGATGACCAGGAAATCGGCCGAGTTGCGCAGATCGTGATCGCTTTCCACCATCAGCAGTTCCGGGTTCATCCGCGCGACGCCGAAATGGCGCTCCGCCGCGGAATAGCCGACGTTCGCGGGAATATCGGCGGGCAGATACACGCGGTCGTTATAGCTCGACTTGTAACCGGGCAGCGTCAGCAGACCCACCAGAGCCAGCGCCAATGTCGCGACGAGGACGGGGCCTGGCCACCGCACCACGACGGTGCCGAGACGGCGCCACCCGCGGGACTTGATGCTGCGTTTGGGTTCAAAGAGTCCGAAACGGCTACCGATCGCAACCACCGCAGGACCCAAGGTGAGGGCGGCAGCAACGGCGACGAGCGTGCCCACCGCGCACGGCACTCCCAAGGTCTGGAAGTACGGCAGCTTGGTGAAGCTCAGGCACAGCATCGCACCAGCGATCGTCAGACCGGACCCGAGCACGACATGGGCCGTCCCGTGAAACATCGTGTAGTAGGCGGACTCCCGGTCCTCACCGGCGCCGCGCGCTTCCTGGTAACGGCCGATCAGGAAGATCGCGTAGTCGGTGGCCGCCGCAATCACCAGTAGGGTCAGCAGCTGCACAGCGAAGGTCGACAGCCCGATGATCTCGTGATAACCGAGAAAGGCCACGGCGCCGCGGGAAACCCCGAGCACGACGAAGACCATCAGTATCACCATGATGACCGTGCGGATCGATCGATACACCAGCAGCAACATGACGATGATCACGACGAAGGTGATCATCGTGACCATCAGGATGCTGTTGTCGCCCGCGTGTTGCTGGTCAGCCCACAGCGCGGCGCTTCCCGTGACGTAGACATTCAGCCCCGGCGGAGGCGGCGCCGAGTCCACGATCCCGCGGACGGCTTCGAGGGACTCGTTGGCGAGGCTTTCGCCCTGATCACCACGGAGATAGATCTGCACGAATGCGGACTTGCCGTCATTGCTCTGCGCTCCGGCCGCCGTCAGCGGGTCACCCCAGAAGTCCTCGACGTGTTCGACGTGAGCGTCGTCGGCCTGCACTCTGTCGATCAGGCGGTCGTAGTAGCGGTGCGCTTCGGCGCCGAGCGGAAGGTCGCTCTCCAGAACGATCATTGCGCTGCTGTCGGATTCAAACTCCTCGAAGTTCTGGCCGATGCGTTTCATCGAGATATAGGACGGTGCAGCAGTCGGATTCATCGAGACCGTTTGATCCGCACCGACCTTCTCCAATGACGGCAGGAGCGTGTTCGTGGCAACGGTCAGCACCAGCCAGCCGAGCAGGATCGGCACCGACATCACACGAATGAAGCGGGCGATCCTCGATCTTTCCGTCGAGGTCTCACTCAGCCGCATGCACCGCTCCTCCGGGACGCGACGAGAATCGCCACGCTAGCCCGGATTTTTCGCGCAATGTCGCCTGTGACGGTGTGTAGATAAGCGAAA
>NZ_JAMQTI010000016.1:71942-147246 GCF_032883055.1 Mycobacterium sp. 29Ha | reverse complement strand
ATGAGGCAACGAATCACCGTTTCGCGCGCATTTCTGATGAGTCAACGCGGTCGGTAGGCAAGCGTAGAGTCGCAAGTATGTTCGAATCCGTGGCCGACCCGATCGCTTATGAGGCGTCACTGGTCGCACGCATCGCGGAGTTGGAACGCGGCAAGTCCGCCGCAGCCGCCGAACAGGCCAGAGTCACCGCCGAACTCGACGCGGCCCGCCGTGCTCGGGAGGCGGCCGACGGCGTGCCCGCCGCCAAACGTGGGCGCGGCCTCGCCGCCGAGATCGCGCTCGCCCGCCACGATTCCCCCAACCGGGGCGGCCGGCACCTCGGCTTCGCCCGGGCGCTCGTCCACGAGATGCCCCACACCCTCTCGGCGTTGGAAGCCGGTGCGCTCTCCGAATGGCGCGCGACTCTGATCGTGCGCGAGTCGGCGTGCCTGTCGCTCGAGGACCGCCGAACCCTGGACCTCAGAATGTGCGCCGACCAGTCTGCACTGGAGGGCCTCGGCGACAAGCGAATTGAGGCTGAAGCCAAGACCATCGCCTACCAACTCGACCCGCAGGCGGTCGTGGACAAGGCAGTTCTTGCCCAATCCGAGCGCACCGTCACGGTCCGCCCGGCCCCCGACGCGATGACGTACGTGACCGCTCTACTCCCCATGGCGCAGGGTGTGTCTGTCTACGCGGCGCTAAAGCGCGAGGCCGACACCACTTTCGACGGCCGCGGTCGTGGCCAGGTCATGGCCGACACCCTGGTCGAGCGGGTAACCGGTCAGCCCGCCGACGTCGCGGTCCCCGTCGCGGTCAACCTCGTGATGACCGATGAAACCCTGCTTGGCGGCCGCACCTCACCCGCGCACATCCCCGGTTACGGTCCGGTGCCGGCCGCCATCGCGTGCCGTCTGGCGGGCGACGCGATCACCGACGAGCAGTCCAAAGCCACCCTGCGCCGGCTGTATCGCCACCCTGACTCGGGAGCATTGGTCGCGATGGAGTCTCGATCACGGCTGTTTCCAAAAGGTCTCGCGCAATTCATCGCGTTTAGAGATGACACCTGTCGTACGCCCTATTGCGATGCGCCGATTCGGCATACCGACCATGCCACACCGCACGCGCGCGGTGGTCCCACCGCTGGCGCCAACGGTCTCGGTGAGTGTGAGGCTTGCAACTACGCCAAGGAAGCGCCTGGTTGGCAAGTCCATACGTTTGACGCCGACGGCCAGCGCCACAAGGCGGTGTACGTCACGCCGACCGGTGCGCACCACGAATCACACGCACCGCCATTGCTCAATGACGTCGTCGTGTTCAAGCCGAGCGTCGTCGAGGCGCTGGTCGCCAATCAGCTCGCATGTCTGACTGCCGCCTGATCCGTCACCAGACGGTGGATTCTCCCTCCCTCTGCTCACAGGGCATCGCGACGGCGATAGATGGCGCCGGCGGCGAAAGTCAGGGCGGCGGCCACGACGATCATCACGACCAGGGCCAGAACCGGGTAGTCCGACGGCGCGGTGGTCTGGCCGACCGGGGAAAGGTCGAGCAGCCAGCTCGGCAGGCGCAAGAGCGCACCTAGGTACAGCGATACGACCACGAACGTGACTGCAAGCCAGCCGATCCATCCCCTTTTGATCGCGACCCCGACCGCCGCGATACCCGCCATCACGGCCATCGCAGGCACGTAGGCCAGGCCCGCCACCGTCAGCCGCACGATCGTGCCCGGTTCCCCGAGCGTGATACCCGCACCCAGACCATTGCCCAGGCCGGCGAAGAACATCAGCACGGTGGAGCCGACGAGTGCCGAGGCGACCGCGGTGAGCAGCCAGCGCCAGCGTGACACCGCGCCGGCCAGCACAGCTTCGCCGAGGCCCTTCTCTTCATCGCCGAGCACCCGCAGCACCGACGACACGACGTACGCGGTGGCCGCGGCGGCGAGGAACTGCGTCATCGTGGTGTACACGCTGTCGGTGCCCTGCGCCACCAGCACGCGTTGAATGAGTTCGTTCTCCTCGGCGGCGTCCAGCAGCGATTTTGTCATCGAGCCAAGAGCCAAGCCGCCCAAGAAGAGTCCGACCGACCAGCCAATGGTCTGGCCGCGTTGCAGCGCCAGATGCAGACCTAGCACGGATCTGATGGCGTGCGCGTTCGGACGCTCGCCGGTGGACGCGATGATGCTGTCGTCGTACTGCCGTCTGCTCTCCAGGCCGGCGGCCAGCGCGATCAGCCCGAGGGTGAGGGCGACGAGCAGGGCGAACGGCCACCAGCGCACGTCGACGAATGCCCGCATCTGCTGCGCCCATGCGATCGGCGAGAACCAGCTCAGCGCGCTGCCGGAGTTCTCGATGACGTCGCCGATCCCGCGGACGAAGACGGCGAGCGCAAGCATGGCCATCGCGGCGCCGGTGGCGGTGCGCGACTGCCGCCACAGCTGGGCGGTGACGGCGGCCACCGCGCCGAACACCATGGCCACCCCTGTGACGCCGAGACACATCGCGGCGGTGTCGACCAGCCCGAAACCGGTGGAGGCCATTGCCAGCGTCATCGTCACCGTCAGCGCGACATTCACACCGCCGATCATGATTGACGCGGCGGTCGTTCGTGCATAGCGTCCGACAACCGAGGACAGCACCAGTTCCGCTGCACCGCTTTCTTCCTCGGCGCGGGTGTGCCGAATCACGGTGAGAATGGCCAGGATCGACGTCGCGACGATCATGGTGAGCATGAGCTCGTTGGCCATCATGGCGCCGAGGTCGGTTTCGTTGCCGCCGAACATCGGCCCGCCCATGATGATCGCCGCCGGCGTCTTCATCAGGTTCACGCGGGCCTGACGTTGCGCCTCGTCCGGATACGCCAGCTTGATCGCGTTGGGGGCGTACACCATCATCAGCGTCAAGGCCGCCAGCCAGATTGAAAGGCGAATTCGGTCGCGGCGCAGGGCCAGCCGGAGGAGGCTCAGCGTGCCCGTCCACAACCCGGCGTTTCGTTGAGGTGTGTGCGTTGCGAGGGCGGTGCTCATCGCGAGGCTCCCTGGTACTCACGTAGGAACAGGTCTTCGAGCGACGCCGGTGCCACGGTTAGGTCGAGGATGCCCAGGTCGGTGAGTTCACCCATGGCGCGGTCGAGTTCGTTGCGGTCGACGGAGAACGTGTAGTGGCCATCGTTGATCGCGAAGTCGTGCACGAACGGACTGCGTTGCAGCGCTTGCCCATCGGTGCGGGTGCGCACCGTTACCGTTGTCCGCATCAGGTGCCGGAGCTCGTCGAGCGAGCCCGACTTCACCGTGCGGCCGGAGCGAATGATCGTCACGGTGTCACACAGCTTCTCGACCTCGGCGAGGATATGGCTGGACAGCAGGACCGCCGCACCGTGTCCGGTCACTTCCTCGACGCACTGCTGAAACGCCTTCTCCATCAACGGGTCCAGTCCAGAAGTCGGCTCGTCGAGAATGTAGAGCTCGGCGTTGGTGGAGAACGCCGCGACAATCGCCACCTTCTGCCGGTTGCCCTTCGAGTAGGTGCGCGCCTTCTTGTGCGGGTCGAGCTCGAAGCGCTCGATCAGCTGGTCGCGTCTGCGGGTGTCGACGCCGTTGCCGCGCAGGCTGGCCAGGAAGTCGATGGCCTGCAGGCCGGTCAGGTTCGGCCACAGTGTCACGTCACCTGGGACGTAGGCGATTCGGCGGTGCAGGTCGACGGCATCGTGCCACGGGTCGCCCCCGAGCAGCCGTACCGTTCCGCCGTCGGCGCGCAGCAGGCCGAGCAACACGCGGATCGTGGTGGACTTGCCCGCTCCGTTGGGGCCGAGGAATCCTGCGATGTCGCCGTGCGCAACCGTGAGGTCGAGGCCGTCGAGCGCTTTGGTTCGTCCGAAAGACTTTGACAATCCACGAATCTCGACCGCGAGTTCCGATCGCGCGCCAGCATTAGTGCGCTGTAGGGACGCTGCCGTCATTTCCATCTCCTTCTCCGGCTGTGAACGGGATGCCTTTTTCGTGTTGTGCCAGGAACGCGTCGTACATGGTCGAGTCGGCCATCAGGCCGTTGGTGAACATCTCCAGCGCCGGCAGCATCATGTCTTCGCCGTAATCGCGCAGCACGGCCCGAAGGTCGGTGGGGTCTTCATGCATTTGCAGATAGAGCAGGAAACCGCCGCCGTTGATCATGCTGAGGTATCTCGCCCTGGCCTTCGGGTCGCGGCTCGGCTTGAGAATGCCTGCCTGAACGCCCTCCCCGATGTACTGCTCGGCATTGTCGATCATGCGCTGCCAGAACGACTTTGCGAGGTCGCTGCCCGACTGCATGCTGCGCACCAGATACGCCATCATCGGGGCGTATTCCTCGATCTCGGCAACCTGTGCGAGCCAGTCGGACGGGTCGGTGGTGCGCATGGACTCGGTTTTGGACTCGCGCACCATCTCGGCGATGTGGTCGTCGCACGCCTTGCGCAGGCCGTCTTTGGAACCGAAATGGTGGATCACCAGCGCGGCGGACACGCCCGCGGCCTCGGCGATGGTCCGGAGCCCCACATTGAACCCGTGTCTGCCCCACTGGTCGATCGCGGCATCGCGGATCCGAGCGATGGCCGTCCGATCGTCAGGGGCTGAACGCATGTTTAGTACGCTAAACGCGCGTTCAGCCGACGGTCAAGGGACTATCCCGTCAAGAGTCCGTAAAGATCGCGCCATCGTCCGCCTGACGCGGCGAACGGGGTCCTAGTCGCGGGCAGCGGCGAGCAAGCCGTCGCCCAACGGGATCAGCACCGGCGTGAGCCGCTCGTCCTCCGCGATGAGCCGCGCGGCCTCGCGTACCGCGGCGACCTCGGCGTCTTTGGCATGGACATCGCCGGCCCGCCCGCCCAGCGCGGCGCGGTGCACCACGATGGCCCCGCCGGAGCGCAGCAGTCGCACGCCTTCTGTCACGAAGTGCGGCTGATCGGCCGGATCGGCATCGATGAACACCAGGTCGTAGGACTCGTCGGCGAGTCGGGTGAGCACTTCCTGCGCCCGGCCGCTGATCAGCCTGCTGCGGCCTGGGCCGACACCGGCCTCGGTGAACGCCTGCTTCGCGATGCGCTGATGTTCGGGCTCGACGTCGATCGTGGTGAGCACACCGTCCTCGCGCATGCCCGACAGCAGCCACAACCCGCTCACCCCGGCGCCGGTGCCCACCTCGACGACCGCCTTGGCGCCGGTCATCTTGGCGAACACACACAGCAGCGCCCCGACGGCGGGGGTCACCGCGCCCGCCCCCAGTTCGACCGCGCGTTCACGGGCGGCCGCGACGATCGCGTCCTCCGAGATCGACTGCTCGGCATGCTTGACGATCGACTCGGCGCGACTCTGCGGTCCGCCGCCTATCACGTCGTCGATGCCAGCCATGCCCGCAGCGTAGAACCTCCTCCGGAGGGCACGCTCGCGACACGCCCGTCCCCGAACTGCGGACTTCCGTCGAAATGGCCTGGTTCTCGCAGGTCGAAAATGGGTAGAAGATCTTTCTCAGGAAATGTTCAGTGTGCTCATATGCCAAACACACCAGGGTCGGAGACGGTATGTCCCATGGATGACGGCGGGCGTTGGGATACCGGGAATAAGCGCAGGGAATTTCACGTTGCCGCCATCGTCGGGCCGTCGATAAATGACGATGGCTGTCAACAGGAGGATCTGACGAAGAATTCGAACGCCCCAGCTGCACCGGCCGCGCCATCGTCGATGGCTCATCTCGAGCAGTACACCGACGGGGAATGGGTTGAGCCTTCCGACGAACTGACCGGGACCGCCGTCTTCGACGCGACGGGTGACCAGACCACCATGCCGTCCTGGGACGAGCTGGTGCGCCAGCATGCCGACCGCGTCTACCGACTGGCATACCGCCTGTCCGGCAACCAGCACGACGCCGAGGACCTCACGCAGGAGACGTTCATCCGCGTCTTCCGCTCGGTGCAGAACTACCAGCCGGGCACGTTCGAGGGCTGGCTGCACCGCATCACCACGAACCTGTTCCTGGACATGGTTCGCAGGCGCGGCCGCATCCGCATGGAGGCGCTGCCGGAGGACTACGACCGTGTGCCCGCCGACGATCCGAACCCCGAGCAGATCTATCACGACTCGCGACTGGGTCCCGACCTGCAGGCCGCGCTGGATTCGCTGCCGCCGGAGTTTCGCGCCGCCGTGGTCCTGTGCGACGTCGAGGGCTTGTCCTATGAGGAGATCGGCGCGACGTTGGGCGTCAAGCTCGGCACCGTCCGCAGCCGTATTCACCGCGGCAGGCAGGCGTTGCGCGACTACTTGGCCCGCCACGGTGACGGGGATTCGACCCACTACCGGGACACGGCCAAGTCAGCCTGAGTGTTCGCAGGTGTTTGGCGCCGCGCGCCGCGCTACATTCGAGTCAGTAACGTTGACGCGACGCGAGTACGCCGAGAGGAGCTGGGCGATGGTCGACCCGGGGCACATGTTCCGCCGTGCGTTCTCCTGGCTGCCTTCTCAGCTGGCATCTCAGAGCGATGCGCCCGTGGGGCCTCGGCAGTTCGGATCCACTGAGCATCTGTCGACGGAGGCCATCGCGGCGTTCGTCGACAACGAACTGCGCCTCACCCCACATCTGCGCGCGGCCAGTCATCTTTCGCTGTGTCCGCAGTGCGCGGCAGAGGTCGACGCGCAGCGGCAGGCGCGCAGTGCGCTGCGGGAATCTCATCCGATAGCCATTCCCAGCTCGTTGCTGGGCCAGCTGTCGCAGATTCCGCTATGCAGCGGCAACGCCCCGGATCCGACTGCCGCGGCACAGGACTCGCAGTTAGCTGACGGCGCGCAGCAAAGCCGCCGTAAGCGCCGGTAGAGTGGATACAAAGTCGATCAACGGCGTGCGCCGGCCATTGCTGGCGCTCGGATAGAGGTGATGAACGGGTGAGCAATCTGGACGAGACCGGACGCGAACGTCTCGAGCCGCGGCCGGTGTCGCGGCCGGCTGTCGACCCGGCGTCACGGCGTGCCTTCGGCAGGCCCGACGGCGTGAGCGGATCTTTCCAGGGTGCGGAGAAGTACCGCGACCAAGGCGCCTTCACGCCGAAGGATCAGCCGCCCGATCCCGTGCTGGCCGAGGCGTTCGGCCGGCCCTACGCCGGCGGCGATTCGCTGCAGCGTCACCCCGCCGATGCCGGTGCGCTGGACGCCGAACGCGAAGGGCCGGGCGCCGACGAACCCGATGATCCGTGGCGTAATCCGGGTGCCCCGGTGGAACTGGGCACTCCGGCGATGACCCAGCCGCCACGAGCGGCCTCCAACGTCAGCACCGGCAAGCTCGGCGTGCGCGACGTCCTCTTCGGCGGCAAGGTCTCCTACGTCGCGCTCGCGGTTCTCGGCATCGTCGCGCTCGTGATCGGGTTCGCCGGAGGCTGGGTCGGTCGTACGACGGCCGAGGTGGTCCAGGCCTTCACCACGTCCAAGGTGACGCTCGAGACCAGCGACGTCGGCGACGCGCCGGAGGGCCGGTTCGCCAAAGTCGCTGCGGCAGTTGCCGATTCTGTGGTCACGATCGAGACCAAGAGCGACGAGGAGGGCTCGCAGGGCTCCGGTGTCGTGGTCGACGGGCGCGGCTACATCGTCACCAACAACCACGTGATCTCCGAGGCCGCGGTCAACGCGAGTAAGTACAAGATGACCGTGGTCTTCAACGACGGCAAGGAAGTGCCAGCCAACCTCGTCGGCCGTGATCCGAAGACCGACCTCGCCGTGCTCAAGGTCGACAACGTGGACAACCTGACAGTCGCCAAGCTGGGTGACTCCGACAAGCTCTACGTCGGCGAAGAAGTGATCGCCGCTGGCGCCCCGCTGGGTCTGCGCAGCACCGTCACGGCGGGCATCATCAGCGCTCTGCACCGCCCGGTGCCGCTGTCGGGTGACGGTTCGGACACCGACACCGTCATCGACGGTGTGCAGACCGACGCGTCGATCAACCACGGCAACTCCGGCGGCCCACTCATCGACATGAACGGTGACGTCATCGGCATCAACACGGCGGGCAAATCGTTGTCGGACAGCGCCAGTGGTCTGGGCTTCGCGATTCCGGTGAACGAGGTCAAGACGGTCATCGAGTCGCTGATCCGCGACGGAAAGATCGCGCATCCGACACTGGGCCTGACCGCCCGCTCGGTGAGCAACGACCTCGCGTCGGGCGCCCAGGTCGCCAACGTGAAGGCCGGCAGCCCGGCCGAGAAGGCGGGCATCCTGGAGAACGACGTCGTCGTCAAGGTGGGTGACCGAACCGTGGCTGACGCCGACGAATTCGTCGTCGCCGTGCGCCAACTCAAGATCGGACAGGACGCGCCCATCGAGGTCATGCGGGACGGCAGGCCCGTCGTCCTGACCGTCAACCCCGGCCCCGACAACAGCACCTAGAGATGTTCGCGAACGTCGGCTGGGGCGAGATGCTGGTCCTGGTGATCGCCGGTTTGGTGATCCTGGGCCCGGAACGGCTGCCCGGCGCCATCCGATGGACGTCGAGCACGCTGCGGCAGGCCCGCGACTACATCAGCGGCGCCACCAGCCAGCTGCGCGACGATCTCGGTCCGGAGTTCGACGACCTTCGTGAGCCGTTGAGTCAGCTGAACAAGCTGCGCGGAATGACGCCGCGTGCGGCGCTCACCAAACATCTCCTCGACGGCGACGACTCGATCTTCACCGGCAAGTTCGACACCCCCGCGACCAATGCCGAGAAGCCCGTGAGTGACGGTGCGCCGAAGCCGGTGTCACCGCAGGAGCCATCGCAACCCGAGACGCCCGAGGTTCCGGCGAAAACCCCTTACGACAGCGACGCGACCTAACGGCCGGCCGGGTCCAGGCCCAGAGACATGCCCGCGAGTCCCCGCTTGCGGCTCGACAGCGCATCGGCGATGTTGCGCAATTCCTTGCCCGCCACCGAATCCGGTGCCGACAGCACCAGCGGCACCCCGGCGTCGCCTGCAGCGACCAGCGCGGGATCCAGCGGAACCTGTCCCAGCAGCGGCACGTCGGCGCCCACCGAACGGGTCAGGCTCTCGGCGACCTGCTTGCCGCCGCCCTCGCCGAAGATCTGCATCGTCGTACCGTCAGGGAGCAGCAGACCGGACATGTTCTCGACCACGCCGACGATGCGCTGCCGGGTCTGCAGCGCGATGGCGCCCGCCCGCTCGGCCACCTCGGCCGCCGCCAGCTGAGGCGTCGTCACTACCAGGATCTCCGCTCCGGGGATCAGCTGGGCCACCGAGATGGCGATGTCTCCGGTGCCCGGCGGCAGGTCGAGCAGCAGGACATCCAGATCGCCCCAGTAGACGTCGGCGAGAAACTGTTGCAGTGCGCGGTGCAGCATCGGTCCGCGCCACACCACCGGCGTGTTGCCCTGGGTGAACATCGAGATCGAGATGACGCGAACGTCGTGCGCGACAGGCGGCAGGATCATCGACTCGACCTGGGTGGGCCGGTCGGTGGTGCCCATCATCCGCGGCACCGAATGCCCGTAGATGTCGGCGTCCAGCACGCCCACCGTCAGCCCGCGCGCGGCCATCGCCGCCGCCAGGTTGACGGTGACGCTGGACTTGCCGACGCCGCCCTTGCCCGACGCCACGGCGTAGACCCGGGTGAGCGAACCGGGCTGGGCGAAGGGGATGATCGGCTCGCGGGCATCGCCGCGTAGCTGCTTGCGTAGCTCAGTGCGCTGCTCGTCGCTCATCACGTCGAGGGTCACCTTCGCGTGACCCGTGCCCGGGACATCGGCGACGGCTTGGCTCACCAGTTGGGAGATCTCGTTCTTCTTCGGGCACGCCGAAGTGGTGAGGTAAATCTCGACGTGCACCCCGCCGTCGGGCTCGATGGTGACGCTTTTGACCATGCCGAGCTCGGTGATCGGCCGCCGCAGTTCCGGATCGATTACCTTCGACAGCCCCGAACGGACTGCGGACTCCAGGTCAGGAGAAGTAGTGGACATCGCTGTCGAGTCTAGGCCGACCCGACGGGCGTTCTAACCGGCCGGTGCGGGCACAGGACCGGGAGGCGGTCCCGGTGGTGCGCCCTGCGGCGCGACCGGACCCGGCGCAGGACCGGGCGGCGGTGCCAACGGACCCGGGGCGGGTCCGGGACCCGGGGCGGGTCCGGCCGGGACGGGTCCCGGGGGAGGCGCCATCGGGCCGGGCGGCGGTGCCATTCCCGGCGGCACCATCTGCTGCGCGACGGGCGGCCCGCCCAGCGCAGCCTGCAGCGGTGCGGGCTGGTCCTTGATGCAGAACACCGCACACTCCGGCGTCGGCCTCGGAGGCGGCTGCATCCACGGCGGCACCCACGGCGCCGGTTGCTGCGATGTTGCCGGGGTTGCCAACGGGCCGGGTGCGGGACCGGGCAGCGGGCCCAGCCGCTGACCGGGCACGAAGCCGGGGAGCTGGCTGGCGACGTCGCTACGCGCCAGCACCGGCATCAGTGCCAGCGGATCGTTGGAAGGCAGACCCAACGCGTTGAGCGGCAATCCCGGACCGAGGCCTTCGTATTCATTGAGGTGCGTAGGGCCGCCGTCGTCGTCGCCCAAGACGGGGACCGATCCGGTGATGGGCGGCAGATCGACCGGCACGACGCCGGTGGCGTACGCAGCGGCCCAGCCCAACACGTTGCGGGCGTAGGCCACCGAGTTGTTGTAGCGCAGGATCGCCGACATCACGTGAGACTGATCGCGCAGGTTCATGTCACCGCTGCACAGATAGCGCGCGGCGGCCAGGGTCGAGTCGAACAGGTTCTGCACCTCGGCCTTGCCGTCCCCGTCGCCGTCGGACGCGTAGCGCGACCAGGTACCGGGAAGGAACTGCATCGGACCCATGGCGCGCGCGTAGGTGACGCGCTCGGCCGAGCGGTTCTGCACGATGATCTCGTTGCCGGGCAGGGTTCCGTCCAGTGCGGGCCCGTAGATGGGCCGCACGGCCGTACCGCGGGCGTCGGTGGCGCCGCCATAGGCGTGCATCGACTCGATACGCCCGATGCCCGCCAGCAGGTTCCAGCTGACGCCACAGCCAGGATCCGCCACGGCCATCATCCGCTCGGCGTTGCGGTATGCCGCCAGGGCCATCCCCGGAATGCGAAGTGTGCCAGGAGCATTCACCACAGCCGCGGGCTGAGGAGACGAAGCCGCCGAGGCGGCGATATGGAAATCGGTCGGTGTCTTGGTCACCGCGACCACCGTCGGGCCGGCGCGGTCGACCGAGGACGACTCGACAGAGGCCAGTGGGGTGACCGCGGAGTCGCGTACCGGTGAGCTCGGTTGTACGGATGCCCCCACGGCGCCGACCAGAATGATCGGCGCGATGACTGCGAATCCCGAGGCGACGCGGGCACGGGCAGGGGTGAGGGCGCCGCGAACATTGGACGGTTTGACGGCAGCGCTGATGTTGACGGCTCGCATGCGAGAAACACCATCGCCAGCACCGTGCGCGACTCGCTTTGCCCCCCGTCGCACTGCCCCGAGGGCGGCCCCTGCCCCTATGCGCACTCAACCGTCCTTGGTCTGTTGTGGTTGTGAACCAAGTCACCATACCTAGTCGGTATCTCGCGCGTTACAGCAATGGCGTTACGTGATTCAGCTCTGCTTTTTCGAGCGCCGCTCATTCTGCTCTGCTTTGCCGCCGCCGTCGCGCTTATCGGACCCCGCAGGCGCGGCCAGCCGGCTCAGCAGCTCGTGAATTTCCTCGAGCTCGCGCCGCAGGTAGTCGCGGGTGGCGACCTCGCCGACCGCCAACCGCAATGCGGCCAGCTCACGTGCCAGATACTCGGTGTCCGCCTTGGTCTGTTCGGCCCGCCGACGGTCTTCCTCGAGCGACACCCGATCCCGGTTTTCCTGCCGATTCTGAGCCAGCAGAATCAGCGGCGCCGCATACGCCGCCTGGGTGGAGAACGCGAGATTGAGCAGGATGAACGGATACGGATCCCACCGCAATTTCACGGCAAACAGATTCAGGATGATCCAAACGATCACCATGATGGTCTGCCAGGCCAGGTAGCGACCCGTGCCCAGAAAGCGAGCGATCGACTCCGAGAACTTGCCGACGGCCTCGGCGTCGACGTTGAGCGTGAACCGTCGACGGGAGACCCGCGGGGTGTCCAAACGCTGGCGCGCGGTCAGGTCGCTCATCACGCGCCCTCGTTGGCGGTGAACAGCTCGGGCTCTTCGCGTTCACGCCAGTCGTGCGGCAGGAGATGGTCGAGCACGTCGTCGACCGACACCGCGCCGAGCAGGTGGTTCTCCTCGTCGACCACGGGCCCGCATACGAGGTTGTACGCGGCGAAGTACCGGGTCACCGCCGACAACGAATCCTCCGGCGCCAAATTCGGAAGGTCGGTGTCCACGATCCCGCTGACCAGCTCTGCGGGCGGTTCTCGAAGGAGCCGCTGTAGGTGGACACAGCCCAGGTAGTGACCGGTAGGAGTGGCCGTTGGCGCACGGGTCACGAAGACCAGCGATGCGAGCGCCGGGGTCAGGTCGGGGTCGCGGACGCGGGCCAGTGCCTCGGCGACGGTGGTGTCCGGTGCGAGCACCACCGGTTCCGACGTCATCAGGCCGCCTGCGGTGTCGGGTGAGTGCGCCAGCAGCCGGCGCACGTCCTCGGAGTCCTCAGGGTCCATTCGGCGCAGGAACTGTTCGGCGTCCATTGGCGTCATGGTGCCCAGCAGGTCGGCGGCGTCGTCGGGGTCCATGGCCTCGAGCACGTCGGCGGCCCGTTCGGGGGGCAGCTTCCTGAGCACGTTGACCTGCTCGTCCTCGGGTAGCTCCTGCAGCACGTCGGCCAATCGCTCGTCGTCGAGCGCGTTGACCACCTCGTGGCGGCGCTTGTCAGGCAATTCGCGGATCGCCTCGGCCACCTCGACGGCGCGCTGACCGACGAACTGCTCCAGCAGCTGCGCGACCCCCTGATCGGGCATCGCCAGTCCCGACGGGGTCAGCCCCTGCACGTGCTGCCAGTCGATGATCTGCACATTGCCGCGGCGGCCGAGGCGTCGCGCAGGCCGCACCGCCACCTTGGTCACCATCCAGTCGCGCGTGCGGGTCGGTTCGATGCCGAGATCGACCACGTACACGTCGACTCCCTTCAACTGCTCCTGGTCGGGATCATCGACTCTGACCTGGGTTTCGACCACCTGGCCGAGCACGAGCACCTCACCGGGGCGCTGGGTGAACTTGCGCAGCGAGACGCTGCCGGTCGCCAGCGTCACAGCGCCGGGGTCGATGGACGTCACCCGCAGAATCGGCACGAAAATTCTCCGGCGCGTTAGCAATTCGACGACCAGACCGAGCACCCTCGGCTGTTGGCGCACGATGCTGATGCTGATCACCACATCGCGGACGCGGCCAAGGGACTCCCCGTCGGGTCCCAGCACCACCATCCCCACCAGCCGGGCCGCATAGACCCTGTTCACCGCCGCCATGCCTAGAAGGGTAAAGAGTGTGGTTGTGGAAAACCGCTATCGACCCCGCCGAACGATACTTTCGGTTCCAGGCAGCAGCGCGAAGATGATCGAGAAGGCAAAGTCCCTGCCCGCCGACGAGGTCTTCCTCGATCTCGAAGATGCGGTCGCGCCCGACGCCAAAGCCGAGGCGCGCGCCGCGGTGGCGGCCGCGTTGGCCGAGCCCGGTTGGGGCGGGCAGCTGCGCGGCGTTCGGGTGAACGACTGGACCACGCCGTGGACGCATGTCGACGTGATCGACGTGGTGTCGGCCGCGGGTGCGTCGCTGGACATTGTGGTGTTGCCGAAAGTTTCCGATGTCTCACACATCCACGCGCTCGACCTGCTGCTTGGTCAACTCGAGGCGACGCACGGATTTCCGTTGGGCCGCATCGGTATTGAAGCTCAGATCGAGAACGCCGAAGGGCTGACGAATATCGATGCGATCGCGGCCGCCCCACGGGTGCAGGCGCTGGTCCTCGGTCCCGCGGACATGGCCGCCAGCCTGAACATGCGCACGCTCGAGGTCGGCGAACAGCCCGAGGGCTACGACGTCGGTGACGCCCACCATCACGTGCTGATGCGAATTCTTGTCGCGGCCCGCACGCGCGGCATCCTGGCGATCGACGGCCCGTACCTGAAGGTGCGCGATGTCGACGGCTTCCGCCGGGTCGCGGGGCGGTCCGCTGCGCTGGGATACGACGGCAAGTGGGTGCTGCACCCCGACCAGATCGCCGCGGGCAACGAGATCTTCAGCCCTCGCCAAGAGGCCTACGAACACGCCGAGTTGATCCTCGAGGCCTACGAATGGCACACGTCGCGGGCCGGCGGTGCGCGCGGCGCGGTGATGCTCGGCGACGAGATGATCGACGAAGCGAGCCGCAAGATGGCGTTGGTGATCGCAGGCAAGGGCCGCGCGGCGGGGATGGAGCGCAAGGGCGAGCGGTTCAGCCCGCCGGCCTAGCGCCGGCAAGACGGCGGCCGGGTTGAGGTTAGCGGAGGGTGTAGACCCCGAGTGCAAAATAGAGCAGCAAGACGATCACCAAGGCCACGGTGAACAGCCCGCCGATGATCGTGCCCGCCAGCGCCATTCGCCACCCTTCCTGTCCGGTGTGTTTGGTCTCTCGCATCGCGATCACACCCAGGACGACGCCGACGATGGCCAACGGAGCGCAGCACACGCAGCCGGTGATGGACGTGACGAGGGACGCGATCGCCTTGCCGTTCGTGCCAGGAGGCTTGACCGCCCGATAAGGGTCGTAGGTCGGGTGGTACCCCGTTGCGCCTGGATATCCGGGTGGGGGGTAGATCGGCGGAGGCAACCCAGGTGCGGACGGATAGTCGACCGGCGCCTGGTCCGGACGCTCCGGGTCGCTGGCGTTCATCTGTCCGCAGACGTCCTTCGATCAACCAGCCATGACGCCGATGGTCCAGAGCACGTTGATGAGCAGCGAGAGCGCGCCGACCGCGATACCTGCGATGGCAAGTCCGTGGCCCTTTTCCCCGCTCTGTTTGATCTGATTCATGGCGACGATGCCGAGCACGATGCCGACGATCGATCCGATGCCGCAGCAGAATCCGACGATCGACGCCACCAGCGAGCCGATGGCCATCGCGTTGGTCTTCTCCGACGGCGCGCCGTACGCGGGATAGCTCGGAGCCGCGGGATAGCCCGGAGGTGGACCGAAGCCTGGAGGCGGGCCGTAGCCCGGCGGCGGGCCGTAGCCGGGAGGTGGTGGCGGTGTCCCATAGCCGGGAGCCGGTGGTCCGAAGCCGGGAGGCGGCGTGCTGTACGGCGGGGGCGGCGGATATCCGGAGGCAGCCGGAGCACCGAACTCGCCGTAAGACGGCGGCGGCGGATAACCCGGTTGTTCGAGCGGTGATCCGAACCCGCTCTGCGGATAGTCCGGCTGGGGTGTGGGGTCGTAGGCCGGCGGGGGCGTGTACCCCGGCTGCTCGAACGGCTTCTGCTCATAGACCTGGGTCGGTGGCTCGAGCGGCCTCTGCTCGTATACCTGGGTCGGCTGGTCGTGCTGCTCTCCGGACTGTTCCTGGCTCTGCTCGAGCGGCGGCGCCTCGTAGCTGGTCGACGCCGGCTCGGATGCCCCGTCGCCGGAGCCGGATGATGCCGTTCGGCTAGCGTCGTCGTCCGGATTTGTCATGCTGTTCAACCTAGCGCAAATACGCGGCACGTTTGCGGCGCGGAAGACGTTGTCTTGGTGAGATCGCCAGCCGGATCCGCGGCAACAGCAGGCACGCGATAAAGGAGAATGATTCAGCGATGACCAGCCCGTTCCAGCCTGGACAGCCGGCCGGCACAGCGCCAGGCACCCCGACGACCAGACGCGGTCCCGCGGCCCTGCCCACACCTCCGAAAGGCTGGCCGATCGGCTCGTACCCGACCTACGCCGAGGCCCAGAGCGCGGTCGACTACCTGTCAGACCAGCAGTTTCCGGTCCAGCAGGTGACGATCGTCGGTGTCGACCTGATGCAAGTGGAACGCGTCACGGGCAGGCTGAGTTGGCCCAAAGTGCTCGGCGGCGGTGTCCTCACCGGCGCGTGGCTGGGTTTGTTCATCGGCCTGATCCTGGGATTCTTCAGCCCGAGTCCGTGGGGCGCGCTGATCACCGGCCTCGTAGCCGGGGTGTTCTTCGGCCTCATCACCTCCGCGATTCCGTACGCGATGGCGCGTGGCACAAGAGATTTCAGTTCGACGATGCAACTCGTCGCGGGACGATACGACGTCCTGTGCGACCCCCAGAGCGCCGAGCACGGCCGGGATCTGCTGGCACGCTTGAAGATCTAGTCCGGGGACGCGTGGGCGTTAGCTGGCACTTTACCCAGGCGCGCAATTGCGTAACGGTGTGCGACGCGCGCGCGGCAAGTGTTGCAAATCACGCGTAACTGGCAATACGGTTTCCGCGCAGGAGTGTTGCTCGGAGCCGCCCCGGCGGCGACCTCGGACGCGGACGGAGGCAGCGGTGCGCCCATGGCGGCTTGGTGCTGCGGCATTGGCCGCGCTGACGACGGCGTCGGTCGTTTCGGCGTGCGGATCAGGCGGCGGCGGAATCGTCATCAACTACTACACGCCGGCAAGCGAGATGGCCACGTTCACCGCGGTCGCCAAGCGGTGCAACGAGGAGCTCGCAGGCCGCTTCACGATTCAGCAGATCAGCCTGCCGAAAGAAGCGGACGCCCAGCGGTTGCAGTTGGCGCGGCGGCTGACGGGCAACGACAAGACCCTCGACGTGATGGCCCTCGACGTCGTGTGGACGGCCGAGTTCGCCGAGGCGGGTTGGGCATTGCCGCTGTCCGAGGATCCCTCGGGTAGGGCCGAACAGGATGCGACCACGGACACGTTGCCGGGCCCGCTGGAAACCGCCAAGTGGCAGGACAAGCTCTACGCCGCGCCGATCACCACGAACACCCAATTGCTCTGGTACCGAGCGGACTTGATCAACGAGCCGCCCGCGACGTGGGATGCGATGGTGGCCGAGGCGACACGTCTGCACGCCGAGGGTAAGCCGAGTTGGATCGCGCTGCAGGCCAAGCAGTACGAGGGTCTGGTGGTGTGGTTCAACACGCTGCTGGAAAGCGCTGGCGGTCAAGTGCTTTCCGACGACGGCAAGACCGTCACGCTGACCGACACCGACGAGCATCGCGCCGCGACGGTCAAGGCGTTGGAGATCATGAAGGCGGTTGCCACCGCACCGGGTGCGGATCCGTCGATCACCCAGACCGACGAGGGCACCGCGCGTTTGGCGCTGGAACAGGGCAAAGCCGCGCTCGAGGTGAACTGGCCGTTCGTGCTGCCGTCGATGCTGGAGAACGCCGTCAAAGGTGGCGTTTCGTTCCTGCCGCTGAACCAGGATCCCGCGCTGGCGGGCAGCATCAACGACGTCGGCACCTTCTCGCCGAGCGACGCACAGTTCGAGGCGGCCTACGAAGCCAGCAAGAAGGTGTTCGGTTTCGCCAATTACCCGGGTGTGACCGACGAGCCGGCCAAGGTGACGCTCGGCGGTCTGAACCTCGCCGTAGCCAAGACGACGCAACATCGGGCCGAGGCTTTCGAGGCGATCCGGTGCATGCGCAGTGCGCAGAATCAGCGCTACACGTCGGTCGAGGGCGGCCTGCCCGCGGTGCGCGCGTCGCTGTACGACGATCCGACGTTTCAGGCGAAGTACCCGCAGTACGAGATCATCCGTGAACAACTGACCAACGCGGCGGTGCGGCCGGCGACGCCGGTCTATCAGGCTGTCTCCACCCGCATCTCGGCGACGCTGGCCCCGATCACCGATATCGACCCCGAGCGGATGGCCGACGAGTTGACCGTTCAGGTGCAAAAGGCGATCGACGGTAAGGGGCTGATTCCGTGACCGTCACCGCAGAGCCGGCCAAGGTCGGTACCGACGACACGAAATCTGAACGGCGACTGGCATTCACGCTGATCGCGCCCGCTGTCATCCTGATGCTTGCGGTCACCGCCTACCCGATCGGTTACGCGGTGTGGCTCAGCCTGCAGCGCTACAACCTCGCACAGCCCGACGATGTCGAGTTCGTCGGCCTGGAGAACTACATCACGGTGCTGACCGACCGGTACTGGTGGACGGCGTTCGCCGTGACGCTGGCGATCACCGTCGTGTCCGTGGCGATCGAGTTCGTCCTCGGCATGGCGCTGGCGCTGGTCATGCACCGGACGATCTTCGGCAAAGGCGTTGTGCGCACGGCGATCCTGATTCCATACGGAATCGTCACAGTCGCGGCGTCCTATAGCTGGTACTACGCGTGGACGCCCGGCACCGGATATCTGGCCAACCTACTGCCGGAGGGCAGCGCTCCACTCACCGAGCAGCTGCCGTCCCTGGCCATCGTGGTCCTCGCCGAGGTGTGGAAGACAACGCCGTTCATGGCGTTGCTGTTGCTCGCCGGGTTGGCGCTCGTGCCGCAGGATCTGCTCAACGCCGCCCAGGTCGACGGTGCGGGGGCATGGAAGCGGCTGATCAAGGTGATCCTGCCGCTGATCAAACCCGCGATTCTCGTGGCGCTACTGTTCCGCACGCTGGACGCGTTTCGTATCTTCGACAACATCTACGTGCTCACCGGCGGCGCCAACGACACCGGTTCGGTGTCGATCCTGGGCTACGACAATCTGTTCAAGGCGTTCAATCTAGGGCTGGGATCGGCGATCAGCGTGCTGATATTCCTGTCGGTGGCGGTCATCGCTTTCATCTACATCAAGCTCTTTGGGGCGGCGGCGCCCGGGTCTGACGAGGAGAGGCGCTGATGAGCGCTTGCGCGAAGAAGAGACAGCGCTGATGGCCGAACGGGTTGGCGCGGGCCGTGCGACCGGTTGGACGGTCGTCAACATCATCGTCATCGTCTATGCGTTGTTGCCGGTGCTGTGGATCCTCAGCCTTTCGCTCAAGCCGACGTCAACCGTCAAGGACGGCAAGCTGATTCCGACGCAGGTCACGTTCGAGAACTACAAGGGAATCTTCACCGGCGATGCGTTCAGCTCGGCGCTGATCAACTCGATCGGCATCGGCCTGATCACCACCCTCATCGCGGTCTTGATCGGCGGAATGGCGGCGTACGCCGTGGCACGACTGGTGTTTCCGGGTAAGCGAGTGCTGGTCGGCGTCGCGCTGCTGATCGCGATGTTCCCCCAGATCTCGCTGGTGACACCGCTGTTCAACATCGAACGCAGGCTGGGATTGTTCGACACCTGGCCGGGTCTGATTATCCCGTACATCACCTTCGCGCTTCCGCTGGCGATCTACACCCTCTCGGCGTTCTTCAAGGAGATCCCCTGGGATCTGGAGAAGGCGGCCAAGATGGACGGCGCCACGCCGGCGCAGGCGTTCCGTAAGGTGATCGCCCCGCTGGCCGCGCCCGGCATCGTCACCGCGGCGATCCTGGTCTTCATCTTCGCGTGGAACGACCTGCTGCTGGCGCTTTCACTGACGGCGACGCAGCGTGCGATCACCGCGCCGGTCGCGATCGCCAACTTCACGGGCAGTTCGCAGTTCGAGGAACCGACCGGGTCGATCGCGGCGGGCGCGATGGTGATCACGATCCCGATCATTATCTTTGTTCTCATCTTCCAGCGACGGATCGTCGCCGGCCTCACGTCCGGCGCGGTGAAGGGGTAACTCCATGGCCGAAATCGTGTTGGACCGGGTGACCAAGAGTTACGCAGGCGGCGCCACGGCCGTGAAGGACCTCTCGATGACCATCGCCGACGGCGAGTTCATCATCCTCGTCGGACCCTCCGGCTGCGGAAAGTCGACCACGCTCAACATGATCGCCGGTCTCGAGGAGATCTCCTCCGGAGAGTTGAGGATCGGCGGCGAACGGGTCAACGAGAAGGCGCCCAAGGACCGCGACATCGCGATGGTGTTCCAGTCGTATGCGCTCTACCCGCACATGACCGTGCGCCAGAACATCGCGTTCCCGCTGACTCTGGCCAAGATGAACAAGGCCGAGATCGCGCAGAAGGTCGAGGAGGCCGCGAAAGTCCTTGACCTGAGCCAGCTTCTGGACCGTAAGCCCGCCCAGCTGTCCGGCGGCCAGCGTCAGCGGGTGGCCATGGGACGCGCGATCGTGCGCAACCCCAAGGCGTTCCTGATGGACGAGCCGCTGTCGAACCTCGACGCCAAGCTGCGCGTGCAGATGCGTTCGGAGATCGCCCGCCTGCAGGACAAGCTGGGCACCACCACCGTCTACGTCACCCATGACCAGACCGAGGCGATGACGCTGGGGGACCGCGTGGTGGTCCTGCTCGCCGGGGAGGCACAGCAGATCGGCACGCCAGAGGAGCTGTACAACCGGCCGGCCAACCTGTTCGTCGCGGGCTTCATCGGATCGCCTGCGATGAACTTCTTCCCGGCCACCATGACCGACGTCGGCGTGCGCCTGCCGTTCGGCGAAGTCACGCTGACCCAGGAAGTCCACGACCTGATCGCCAGGCACCAAACCCCCAACAACGTCATCGTCGGCATCCGGCCGGAGCACCTCGAGGACGCCGCGGTGATGGACGGCTACGCGCGGATCAGGGCGCTGACGTTCGACGTGACGGTCGACTTCGTGGAATCGCTGGGCGCGGACAAGTATCTGCACTTCAAGAGTGAGGGCGAGGGTGCGCGGGCCGCCCAGCTCGCCGAGTTGGCCAGTGAGTCGGGGGTCGCCGAAAACGAGTTCGTGGCACGGGTTTCCACCGAGTCCCAGGCGAAGCAGGGCGACACGGTACAGCTGGCGTTCGACACGTCGAAGCTGACGATCTTCGACGCCGACACCGGAAAGAACCTCACGCTTCCCGACGCGGCCCCCGCACCGGCCGAGTGACCGACGTCCCGGCCGCGGTTCGCGCACACCTGCGCGAGCATTTCGCCCGGACTGGCATCACCGCTGAGCCCGTCGAGGCCAGTGTCACGTTCCTGGGCACCGAACGGATCGATGTGCTGCGCTTCGGTCCCGATGGCGACGGAGTCAGTCACTATGTGTCGGTTGGTTGTTCGCGTCACCCGATGTTCGATCCCACGGAGCTGGTGACCGACGCACTGCACGGTCCCCGCGCCGAAGCCGTCGTCGCGTTGTACGGTCCGACGCCCAAGGGTCTCGCGCGCTCCCTGGCGATCCTGGCCGCGGCGCCCGCCGTCGAAGGCCTGATCCTGGAAGCGGATGCACTTATCGATCTGGAGACGCCACTCTGGGAGGATGCATCCTTCTCCGCTTTTCTGTTGGGCCGCAGCGACATCGAAGACGTCGCACTGACCGACCCACTGCCGCCGGTGACGGTGCTGAGCGCCACGCCGATCACCGCGACCGAAGCGGCGTGGGTCCGACTCAAAGGTGCCGAAGCCATGCGCGAGGCGTGGACGCAGGACGGCGTCGACGTACTGAACCCCGCCCGGCGCGCCGCGCAACCGAGCTAGAGCCAGTGGTTGCGCCTAAACGCCCGGAACAGCAGGGAGCAGATGATGACCATCACCAACAGCACTGCCGGATAACCCCAGGGCTGCTTGAGCTCTGGCATGTACTCGAAGTTCATGCCGTAGATGCCTGCGATTGCTGTTGGCACAGCGGCGATGGCGACGTACGCGGAGATCTTGCGCATGTCGGTGTTCTGTTGCATCGCGACCTTGCCCGCCGCGGCCTGCACCAGCGAGCTGAGCATCTCGTCGTAACTGGTGATCCGGTCGGACGCCTGGATGTTGTGATCGAGTACATCGCTCATGTACCGGCGGACCTCGATCGAGATCAGATCGTTGTGGTCGGTGCCGATTCGCTGCAATCCGAGTGTCAGCGGCGCGACGGCCCGGCGTAGCTCGACGATCTCTCGCTTGAGCAGATAGATGCACTCGATGTTGGTCTTGGCGTTCGGCGAGAAGATGTCTTCTTCCATCGCGTCGATGTCCGTCTCGATCAGGTCCGTGACGTCGAGATAGCTGTCCACGACGTGATCGGCGATCGCATGCATGACCGCATACGGGCCCAGCTTGAGGCTGTCGGGTGATGAGTCGAACTTCTTGCGGACCCCGGCCAGGCCGCTATGGTCACCATGGCGCACGGTGACCACGAAATCCTGGCCGACGAAGATCATGATCTCGCCGGTCTCCACGATCTCGCGGGCCAGGGCTACGGAGACGTGCTCGACGTAGTTGACGGTCTTGAGGACCAGGAACAAGGTGTTGTCGTAGCGCTCCAGCTTCGGTCGCTGGTGAGCGTGCACCGCATCTTCGACGGCCAGCGGGTGCAGGCCGAACACATCGGCGACGGCCTGCATCTGACGTTCGTCGGGCCCGTGCAGGCCGACCCATACAAAGGCGTCCTTGCCGGAGGCCTCGAGATCGTGGACCTTGCTCAGCGCCGCCGCGTGGGTGTACTTGCCGGGCAACCGGGTGCCCTCGCAGTAGACGGCGCAATCCACCATGGCCCGCGCGACGGGAACATGAATCGAGGCGGCATCCGGTTGGCCGGGCCTGGGCCGCACGTTCGGTCGCAGTGACGGAGGCAGTTGGCGAAACGATGGCATCGGGTCACCTCCCCGGGTCGATACGCGCAGCGCTGGCCTTATAAGACTTGGTGAATGCTACGCGGCATACCTGAAACGGACCCTGCTAGTTTCGTCCCCGAAAGCAACCGCTTTACACATCCGTCCAAGGAGCACCTGACGTGAGCACATCTCCCCTCAAGGTCGCGGTCACCGGTGCCGCCGGCCAGATCGGCTACAGCCTGCTGTTTCGTCTGGCCAGCGGTTCATTGCTCGGCCCGGACCGTCCGATCGAACTGAGACTCCTGGAGATCGAACCGGCGCTCAAGGCGCTCGAGGGCGTCGTGATGGAACTCGACGACTGCGCGTTCCCGCTGCTGGCCGGCGTCGAGATCGGTGCCGACGCCAACAAGATCTTCAACGGTGTGAACCTGGCCCTGCTCGTCGGCGCCCGTCCCCGCGGCCCGGGCATGGAGCGCGGAGATCTGCTCGAGGCCAACGGTGCGATCTTCACCGCCCAAGGCAAGGCGCTCAACGAGGTGGCCGCCGACGACGTCCGCATCGGCGTCACCGGTAACCCGGCGAACACCAACGCGCTGATCGCGATGAGCAACGCCCCCGACATCCCGAACGAGCGGTTCTCCGCGCTGACCCGCCTCGACCACAACCGGGCGATCTCGCAGCTGGCCCAGAAGACGGGCGCCAAGGTCACCGACATCAAGAAGATGACGATCTGGGGTAACCACTCGGCCACCCAATACCCGGACCTGTTCCACGCCGAGGTGGGTGGCAAGAACGCCGCCGAGGTCGTCAATGACCAGAACTGGATCGAGAACGACTTCATCCCGACCGTCGCCAAACGCGGCGCGGCGATCATCGACGCCCGCGGCGCGTCGTCGGCGGCCTCGGCCGCATCGGCGACCACCGACGCCGCTCGTGACTGGCTGCTCGGCAGCGCCGAGGGCGACTGGGTGTCGATGGCGGTCTTGTCCGACGGCAGCTACGGCGTTCCCGAGGGTCTGATCTCATCCTTCCCCGTCACGACCAAGGACGGCAACTGGTCCATCGTTCAAGGGCTGGAGATCGACGACTTCTCCAGGGCGCGCATCGACAAGTCGACCGCTGAGCTGGCCGACGAGCGCAAAGCCGTCACTGACCTGGGGCTTATCTGAGACAAAGTCGATTAGGTTACCTACCGGTTCGTCAGTAACCTGAGCGCCGTGTCCCAAGCGGTGGAAAACGTGCCTGACCACAGAGACCCGATCGTCCTGCACGACGACGAGATCTTCGCTGCCCATGTGGGCGGGAAGCTGTCGGTAGCGCTGAACGCGCCGCTCGACTCCCAGCGTGCGCTGTCGGTTGCCTACACGCCCGGGGTTGCGCAGGTCAGCCGTGCCATTGCGACCGACCACACCCTGGCGGCGCGCTACACGTGGGCCAATCGCATGGTCGCCGTGGTCAGCGACGGCAGCGCGGTTCTGGGCCTCGGCGATATCGGGCCTGCGGCGGCACTTCCGGTGATGGAGGGCAAGAGCGCACTGTTCAAGGCGTTCGCCGACCTCGATTCCATCCCGATCGTGCTCGACACCAAGGATCCCGACGAGATCGTCGAGACCCTGGTGCGGTTGCGGCCGTCGTTCGGCGCGGTCAACCTCGAGGACATCTCGGCACCACGCTGCTTCGAGATCGAACGCCGTGTCATCGAGGCGCTGGACTGCCCGGTGATGCACGACGACCAGCACGGCACCGCGATCGTCGTTCTGGCGGCGCTCATCGGTGCTGCACAGGTGCTCGACCGCGACATCACCGGATTGCGGGTGGTCGTCTCCGGTGCCGGTGCCGCAGGTGTGGCATGCGCAAAGATCCTGCTGGGCAAGGGCATTCGCGATATCACGTTGCTCGACTCGCAAGGCATCTTGCACAAGGGCCGCGGCAATCTCAATTCGTACAAGGCCGAGATCGCCGAGGCGACGAATCCAAACGGCCTCTCGGGTGGCATGGCCGAGGCGCTGAAGGGTGCCGACGTGTTCCTCGGCTTGTCGGCCGGTGTCGTGCCTCCGGAGATCGTCGCGACGATGGCCCCGGATGCAATCGTGTTCGCGCTGTCCAATCCCGACCCGGAGATCCACCCCGACGACGCGAAGCAGTACGCGGCGGTGGTGGCCACCGGACGCAGCGACTTCCCGAATCAGATCAACAACGTGCTTGCGTTCCCCGGGGTCTTCCGCGGCGCGCTGGACGCCGGCGCTCGGCGTATCACCGAGCAGATGAAGGTGGCGGCAGCCGAGGCGATCTTCGCGGTGGTAGGTGACGATCTCGCACCCGACTACATCGTGCCCAGCGTCTTGGATCCGCGGGTCGCCCCCGCCGTGGCCCAGGCGGTTGCCGCGGCGTCGCAGGCCTAGGTCCTCTCGGTGCGCCGGCTCGCCTGCGCGCTCGCTGCGCTCGTCGCGGTGAGCGCCGCCGGTTGCGGCGTCAGCGACCAGACGCCGTCGCTGACGGTCGGTTCGGCGCCGGATCCCGAGTCGGCGCTGATCGCGCACATCTACACCGAGGCGTTGCGGTTCTACGGCAGCCCCGCCCACGTCGAGACGTCACCGGATCCACTGTCGAGACTGGACTCGGGGGAGGCGCGCGTCGTTCCCGGCTTCACCGGCCGCGTGCTGCACAGGTTCTTCCCCGATTCGACGGCCCGGTCGGCGACCCAGGTGTACCGGGAGATGGTGTCGTCGTTGCCCGAAGGCATCGCTGCGGGGGACTACACGACGTCGGCCGAGGACAAACCCGCGCTGGCCGTCACCGAAGCCACGGCAGAAGCATGGGGCGGGCGGGATCTGACGGCGGCGACGCGGAACTGCGACAAGCTGAAGGTCGGCGAGGTCTCGAATGGTTCCGACGAATTCCGCGCGCCAGGACCCGACGTCATCGGCACATGCAAGCTGTCCAAGGCCCGCGAATATCCCGACCCCGCAACGCTGTTCGAGGCGGTCCAGGCGGGCAAGATCAATGCCGCGTGGACGTCGACGGCGGCGCCCAACATCCCGGCCGAGTTGCTCATGCTCTCTGACCGCACATCATTGATCCGCGCCGAGAACCTGGTGCCGCTCTACCGGCGCAACGAGCTCAACGAGTCGCAGGTGCTGGCGCTCAACGAGGTTGCGGGGGTCCTGGACACCGCCGCGCTGGCCGATATGCGCGCCCAGGTCGAGGACGGCACCGAACCGGGTCTGGTCGCAGGCGCGTTTCTCGCCGAACACCCATTGGGCGACTGATCTTTTCGGTCAGTGCGCGTTGGGTACGAGCCGCGATACGACCGTCGAGAACAGCCGCTGATAGCCCGATCCGGTGATCCGCACGATCACGTCGAGGATCTTCGCGTCGGGACCGACGAGCACCCGCGCGCGGTTCTTCCGTACCGCCTCGAGGATGATCTGTGCCGCCTTCTCGGGCGTCGTGATCGTCAGCTTCTTGTCGAAAGTCTTTGTCAGGCCGTCTTTGTCGACGCCCTCGGCCGCGGTCGAGTTGCGCATGATCGCGGTCTTGATGCCGCCGGGATGCACGGTGGTCACCTTCACCGGGTGGCCTGCGGCGATCATCTCCTGACGCAACGCCTCGGTGAACCCGCGGACCGCGAACTTCGCCGAGTTGTACGCCGCCTGTCCGGGAACCGAGAAGATGCCAAAGAGGCTCGAAATGTTCACGACGT
The DNA here is from genome assembly GCF_032883055.1 of Mycobacterium sp. 29Ha. Classification (NCBI taxonomy): domain Bacteria; kingdom Bacillati; phylum Actinomycetota; class Actinomycetes; order Mycobacteriales; family Mycobacteriaceae; genus Mycobacterium; species Mycobacterium sp. 29Ha. The sequence goes on along the minus strand of NZ_JAMQTI010000016.1, from coordinate 121,119 downwards.
GTCCGTCGCCGGAGGCGATCAGATGCGGCAGAAAGACCTTGGTCCCGTTGACCACTCCCCAGTAGTCGACGTCCATCACCCGTTCGATGTCCTTGAACGGCGTGATCTCGACATCGCCGACGTAGGCGATGCCCGCATTGTTGTAGATCTGGTTGACCTTGCCGAAATGCTCGACCACCGAGTCTGCGTACAGCTCGAAGGCCTCACGCTCGGTGACGTCGAGCCGGTCGGCCTTCACCTTGGCGCCGATGGCCTTCAGGCGCTCCTCGGTGACCGCGAGGCCCTCGGTGTCGACGTCGCTGATCGCCACGCTGGCGCCCGAGCGTCCGAGTTCGATCGCCAAGGCCTGCCCGATGCCCGATCCGGCGCCCGTCACCACGGCGACTTTTCCAGCGAAGCCCTGCATGCCACTCCTCAGTGTCCGTTGACTCGGATCGAGGGTAGTCGTTACCGCGGGTTCCGCTAAAAGGGGCCCACTAACGGGTTGATTCCACGCGCTCAGCGCGCGAACGCCTCGTCGAGGATCTCCTGCTGCTCGACGGCATGCACCTTCGACGAGCCCGACGACGGTGCCGACATCGCACGCCGCGAGATCCGCGTGATGCCCGTCAACCGATCCGCGCAGACCTCGGGCAGCGTGAGCCCGAACGTCGGCCACGCACCCTGGTTCGCCGGCTCCTCCTGCACCCAGAAGTACTCCTCGGTGTTCGGATACAGGTCGAGCGTCTGGCTCAGCCGGCGCTTCGGCAACGGAGCGAGCTGTTCGATGCGCACGATCGCCACATCGTCGCGCTCCTCCTTGTTTTTGCGCGCCACCAGCTCGTAGTAGATCTTGCCGCTGGTCAACAGGATTCGCTTGACCTTTTCACGGTCACCGGTGCCCTCGGTGTAGGTGGGCTCCTCGATCACCGAGCGGAACTTCATCTCGGTGAACTCACGAAGGTCGCTGACGGCTGCCTTGTTTCGCAGCATCGACTTCGGCGTGAAGACGATAAGCGGGCGGTGGATCCCGTCCAGGCCGTGCCTGCGCAGCAGGTGGAAATAGTTCGCAGGCGTCGACGGCATCGCGATCGTCATCGAACCCTCCGCCCACAGCAGCAGGAAGCGCTCGATGCGGCCCGACGTGTGGTCCGGGCCCTGGCCCTCGTGACCGTGCGGCAGCAACAACACCACATCGGACAGCTGGCCCCACTTGGCCTCACCGGAGCTGATGAACTCGTCGATGATCGACTGCGCACCGTTGACGAAGTCACCGAACTGCGCCTCCCACAACACAAGTGCATCGGGATTGCCGACCGAGTAGCCGTACTCGAAGCCCACCGCGGCGAACTCGGACAGCGCCGAGTCGTACACCATGAACTTGCCACCCGTCGGCGAGCCGTCGAGGTTCGAGGTGAGCAGCTGCAGCGGCGTGAACTCCTGACCGGTGCTGCGATCGATGATCACCGAGTGACGCTGGGTGAAGGTGCCGCGCCGGGTGTCCTGGCCCGACAGTCGGATCGTCTTGCCTTCGGCGAGGAAGGATCCCAGTGCGAGCAGCTCGGCGAACGCCCAGTCGACCTTGCCTTCGTAGGCCATCTCGCGGCGCTTCTCCAGCACCGGCTTGACGCGCGGGTGCACGTTGAAGCCTTCCGGGAAGGCGAGATGGGCATCGCCGATCCGGGCCAGCAGTGACTTGTCGACGGCGGTGTTCATGCCGGCGGGCACCATCTGGTCGGCCTCCACCGACGCGCTGGGCGCGATCTCGTGCTTCTCGAGTTCACGGACCTCGTTGAAGACCCGCTCCAGCTGACCCTGGTAGTCGCGCAGCGCGTCCTCCGCTTCCTTCATCGAGATGTCGCCGCGGCCGATCAGCGCTTCGGTGTAGGTCTTTCGCGATCCGCGCTTGGTGTCGATGACGTCGTACATGTACGGCTGCGTCATCGACGGGTCGTCGCCCTCGTTGTGCCCGCGCCTGCGGTAGCACAGCATGTCGATGACGACGTCCTTCTTGAACTGCTGTCGAAAGTCCATCGCCAGCCGTGCCACCCAGACGCAGGCCTCCGGGTCGTCCCCGTTGACGTGAAAGATCGGCGCGCCGATCATCTTCGCGACGTCGGTGCAGTACTCCGACGAGCGCGAGTCGCCCGGGTGAGTGGTGAACCCGATCTGGTTGTTGACGATGATGTGTATGGTGCCGCCGGTGCGGTAACCCCGGAGCAGCGCCAGGTTCAGCGTTTCGGCGACCACGCCCTGTCCGGCGAAGGCGGCGTCGCCGTGCAGCATCATCGGCACGATCGAGAATTTTTTGGAACCGTCGACTTCTTCTCCGACGTCGAGCAGGTCCTGCTTGGCGCGCACCAGTCCTTCGAGCACCGGGTCGACGGCTTCGAGATGCGACGGGTTGGCCACCAGCGACACCTGGATGTCGTTGTCGCCGAACATCTGGATGTAGTTGCCGGTTGCGCCGAGGTGATACTTGACGTCACCCGAGCCGTGGGCCTGCGACGGGTTCAGGTTGCCCTCGAACTCGCTGAAGATCTGCGAGTACGGCTTGCCGACGATGTTGGCCAGCACGTTGAGGCGGCCGCGGTGCGGCATGCCGATGACGACCTCGTCGAGGGCGTGCTCGGCGGCCTGGTCGATCGCGGCGTCCATCATCGGGATGACGGTCTCCGCGCCTTCGAGCGAGAAGCGCTTCTGCCCAACGTATTTGGTCTGCAGGAACGTCTCGAACGCCTCTGCGGCGTTCATCCTCGACAGGATGTACTTCTGCTCGGCGACCGTCGGCTTCTCGTGCTTGACCTCGATGCGTTCCTGCAGCCACTTCTGCTGATCGGGCTCCAGGATGTGGGTGTACTCGACACCGACGTGGCGGCAGTACGCGTCGCGCAGCAGCCCGAGCACGTCGCGCAGCTTCTTGTGCTCGGCGCCACCGAACCCGTTGACCTTGAACTCGCGGTCCAGGTCCCACAGCGTCAGGCCGTGGGAGTTCACATCGAGGTCGGGGTGGCTGCGGAACCGGGTCTGGTCCAGCCGCAGCGGGTCGATGTCGGCCATCAGGTGGCCGCGGTTGCGATACGCCGCGATCAACTCGATGACGCGCCCGTTCTTGTCCTCGATCGAGTCCGGGTTGTCGGTGCGCCACCGTACCGGCTCGTACGGGATGCCGAGCTCACGGAAGATCTCGTCGAAGAAGTCGTCGCTCAGCAGCAATTCGTGCACGGTGCGCAGGAAGTCGCCGGACTCTGCACCCTGAATGATGCGGTGGTCGTAGGTCGAGGTGAAGGTGACCAGCTTGCCGACGCCCAACTCGTTGATGCGCTCCTCACTGGCGCCCTGGAACTCTGCCGGGTACTCCATTGCGCCGACACCGATGATGGCGCCCTGCCCACGCATCAACCGGGGCACGGAGTGCACGGTGCCGATGGTTCCGGGATTGGTCAGCGAAATCGTCACGCCGCCAAAGTCTTCGGCGGTCAGCTTGCCGTCGCGGGCGCGCCGCACGATGTCCTCGTAGGCGGCGAGGAACTGCCCGAACCGCATGTTTTCGGAATTCTTGATGCCTGCGACGACGAGCTGACGGTTGCCGTCCTTGCCCTGCAGGTCGATCGCGAGACCGAGGTTGACGTGTTCGGGGGTCACCGCGTTCGGCTTGCCGTCGATCTCGGCGAAGTGACGGTTCATGTTCGGGAACTTCTTCACCGCCTGCACCAGCGCGTAGCCGATGAGGTGGGTGAAGGAGACCTTGCCGCCGCGGGTCCGCTTGAGGTGGTTGTTGATGACGATCCGGTTGTCGATCATCAGCTTGGCCGGGATGGCACGCACGCTTGTCGCGGTCGGCACCTCCAGCGACGCCGACATGTTCTTCACGACGGCGGCCGCGGCACCGCGCAGCACCTGGGAATCGGAGCCTTCCGCAGGCGCGGGGGCCGGCTTCGGCTTGGGCGCCGGCTCGCTCTTGGCCTCGGCCTTCGGCCCGGAACTCTGTTCTTTCGGTTTGGCTTCCGGTTTCGACTCGGCCTTGCTCTCGGCCGGCTTGGGGGGCGGTGCAGGCGCGGGCTCGGGTGGGGCGACGGGCGCAGCTGTCCGTTGGCCGTTGCCGGTCTGACTGTCGGTGGTCGGTTCGGGGGAGTAGTCGACCAGAAATTCATGCCAACTGGGATCTACCGAAGAGGGGTCCTCGCGAAACTTGCGATACATCTCCTCGACCAACCACTCGTTCTGTCCGAATGGTGATGGTGAGCTCACGGCAGCTACTCGCCTCGATTCCTTCGCCTCACGCAAGCGCACCTCGGCGCTCGCCGATTTTTCTCCTCTAGTCAGCGGGTACCCGCTGTGTGCCGTCTAAAGGCTATCGCTCTCACAACGACCAGACCATGACAACGCTCTTATGGTCGTTGTGGTCAGACGCTTGCCGGGTGACGGCTAGTTTCGCGGTGCGGGCAGGACGTGAATCGCTGCCGGCCAGCGCGGAGGCGGATCGCCGAACGCGTTGCGCGCGTTGGACACGATGCGCTTGCCCATCATCCGGTTGCCGACACCACCGACGACGGCCCCGATGCCGACCGGCAGCAACTTACCGAATGCGATCGCTCCGCGCTTGAGCGTGTAGCGCTTGATGAAGTACTTCAGCAGCCGCGAGTTCAGCTGTGAAACCGCGGGCAGCGGCAACGTCGCCGCGCCATCGGCAAGCCACGACCCGCTCGTGCGGCCGGGGCCGAGCAGATCGGTCACCGCGCGCTTGCTGTCCTCGCCGACCAGCACCGCCAGGACCAACGCCCGTCGGCGCTCCCGATGATCGGCGGGGATGCCGTGCACCTCGGCGACAGACAGCACATAGAGCGACGTCGCCTCGAGGAAAACGACCGTCTCGCCCGCGACGGCCGACATGGCCGCCAGCGTGCCGATCCCGGGGAAGGCGGCCGCCGAACCGACGGCGGCACCGCTGGCCATCACTGCGGCGAGGTAGTGCTTCTCGAGGCGGGCAACGATCTGGGCGGGTGTCGCATGGGGGCTCTGCTGGCGCAGCCGGTCGACGTAGGCCTTGACCGCGGGCGCCTGCACGCGCGCGCTGCGTTCGATGATCGCCGAAAGGACCTTCGCCGCGGCACTCGGATTCTCGTCGACGCCATCTCTGGTCGCCGGCAGCTGGTTCTTGGCGCTTGACCTGGCACTCATGTGCGGCCTCCCTGTGCGTACGGCTGGCCTTTCAGGCTAGCCCTATATGAACGCGCGAACGGGCGCGGCGGGTGCCCGTACGTGATCGCGCTCACTGTCTGTGAAGTGGGGAAGAAAATATTGGGAAGCGACGCTAACCATTTTCATGGCAACATCACCCTTCGTGGACGCGACGACTGTGGAGGCGAAGTCGCCGAGCCGCACCAAGATGGTTCTGATCCTGGGACTGTTGGTCGCCCTGGGCCCGCTGACCATCGACATGTACCTCCCGGCGTTGCCGAAGATCACCGAGGACCTCGGGGTGTCGTCGTCGGTGGCGCAGCTGACGCTCACCGGAACCCTCGCGGGCCTCGCCCTCGGCCAGCTGATCGTCGGTCCGCTGTCGGACTCGCTCGGTCGTCGGCGGCCGCTGATGGCCGGCATCGTCCTGCACATGCTGGCGTCGCTGGTGTGCCTCTTCGCGCCGAACATCGCCGTACTGGGCGTGGCGCGCGGGCTGCAGGGCGTGGGCGCCGCCGCGGCGATGGTCGTGGCGTTCGCCGCGATCGGGGATCTGTTCGAAGAGTCGGTCGCCGCCACGGTCTTTTCCCGGGTGATGCTCGTGCTCGGCGCTGCTCCGGTACTCGCCCCGTCGCTGGGCGCGGTAGTCCTCTTGAAGGCCTCCTGGCACTGGGTGTTCGCGGTGCTGGTGGTCATGGCGGGGGCGCTGTTGTTGCTGGCCGCCCTGGCGCTGCCGGAAACCCTGCCGGCGTCGCATCGACGTCCGCTGAAGGTGCGCAGCATCGCGGCCACATACGTCGAGGTTCTGCGCGACGTCCGCTTCGTCGTGCTGGTCCTCGTCGCCGCGCTTGGCATGTCCGGGCTGTTCGCGTACATCGCGGGCGCGGCCTTCGTGCTGCAGGGCCGGTACGGGTTGGACCAGCAGGCTTTCGCACTGGTGTTCGCGGCAGGCGCCGTCGCGCTGATCGGTGCCACCCAGTTCAATGTCGTGCTGCTGCGCCGGTTCACGCCGCAGACCATCGCGCTGTGGGCGCTGGCCGCAGCGGCCGTGGTGGGCGTTGTGTTCGTGGGTCTCTCGGCTGCCCACGTCGGCGGGCTGTTCGGATTCGTCATTCCGGTGTGGGCGATCCTCGGTGCGATGGGACTGGTAATCCCGAACGCGCCGGCCGTCGCCCTGACCCGGCATCCCGAGGCCGCGGGCACCGCGGCGGCGGCGCTCGGCGCGGCGCAGTTCGGGCTGGGCGCGGCGATCGCCCCGCTCGTCGGGGTGCTCGGCAACGACGAGTTCGCCCTCGCGCTGGTGATGACGGTCGGTATGGTGATCGCGTTGTTCGCATTGGCCCTTACGCTGCGCGTCGGGGCTCGGGCGGTGGGCACGCCGGCGCCCGTATCCAAGGACAATGAGCGGGATGGTGTCATCGGCGACGCCGTCCCAGAGCCGGCCTGAGGTCTGTAGTGGCGCGACCCTGACTTGTCGGGGTTGGCCACCGCCCGTAGCGTCGGCCGAATCTTTGAGTAAGTCGATGTGATGTACAAGACCCTGACCTCCCGGAACAACGACCGCGCAACCGCAACGCGGCGCGGTGCCGCCACGGCGAACCCGTGGCATGCGTTGTGGGCGATGTTGGTCGGCTTCTTCATGATCCTCGTGGACGCGACGATCGTGTCGGTCGCCAACCCGTCCATCATGGCCGCGCTCGGCGCCAGCTATGACTCGGTCATCTGGGTGACGAGCGCCTACCTTCTCGCCTATGCGGTTCCGCTGCTCGTGGCGGGCCGTCTCGGCGACCGGTTCGGGCCGAAGAACCTCTACGTGGTCGGGCTGACGGTCTTCACCCTGGCATCGCTGTGGTGCGGGCTGGCCGACAGCATCAACACGCTGATCGTCGCGCGGGTCATGCAGGGTTTCGGGGCGGCTCTGCTCACACCGCAAACGCTGTCGACCATCACCCGTATCTTTCCGGCCGACCGGCGCGGTGTCGCGATGAGCCTGTGGGGCGCGACGGCGGGCGTGGCGACGTTGGTAGGTCCGCTCGCCGGTGGTCTGTTGCTCGACGTCCTTGGCTGGCAGTGGATCTTCTTCGTCAACGTGCCGGTCGGTGTCCTCGGGGTCGCCTTGGCCGTGCGACTGATTCCGCAATTGGACACCCAGGTGAAGCGGTTCGATCTGCTCGGTATGGCGCTGTCCGGGATCGGCATGTTCATGATCGTGTTCGCCCTCCAGGAAGGGCAGTCGCACAACTGGGCGCCGTGGGTGTGGGGCACGATCGCGGGCGGCATCGGCTTCATGGCCGCGTTCCTGTTCTGGCAGTACGTCAACCCCACCGATCCACTGGTTCCGCTCCGCATCTTTAGGGACCGTGACTTCTCGCTGTCCAACATCGGTGTGGCCACCATCGGTTTCGTCGTGACGGCGATGATCGTGCCGGTCATGTTCTACGCCCAGGAGGTGTGCGGACTCTCGCCTACCCGTTCGGCACTGGTGGTGGCGCCGATGGCCGTCGCGAGCGGCGTGCTCGCACCGTTGGTGGGCAGAATCATCGACAGGTCCCATCCACGCCCGGTGATCGGCTTCGGCTTCTCGCTGGTGGCGATCGCGATGACGTGGCTGTCCATAGAGATGACGTCCGCCACCCCGATCTGGCGGATCGTGCTGCCGTTGACGGTAGTCGGCGTGGGCATGGCGTTCATCTGGTCGCCGCTCGCAGCGACGGCCACACGCAACCTGCCGCCGCAACTGGCCGGGGCGGGGTCGGGCGTCTACAACACCACCCGTCAGGTGGGGTCGGTGCTGGGCAGCGCGGGTGTGGCGGCCTTCATGGCGTGGCGGATCAGCGACGAGGTGGGAGTGACGGGCGCGGAGTCGCCCGCGGGCGACAGCGCGAACCTGTTGCCGGCATTCCTGCAGGAACCGTTCGCGGCGGCGATGTCGCAGACGCTGTTGTTGCCGGCGTTCGTCGCGTTGTTCGGGGTGGGCGCGGCACTGTTCCTCCTCGGGTTCGGTAGTCCGCGGTCGGTGGAGTTCGACGATCCGCGCCCCGACCGCGACATCGGCAACGCCCCGGGATGGAGCGACGACGACGGGTTCGCCGTCGACCACGACGAGTACGTCGAGTACACGGTGTCGTGGGATGACTTGGAACCGGTCAGGACGCGTCGGCCTGGCGCCGAGTCCGATCCCGAGCCGGCCACCGAGCCGATGGCTTCCCGACCGCAGCACGTACTGCACGCGCCCGCGGACCTCTGGCACGACGAGCCCGTCGAGTCCTGGCGCCACGTGACCGACGAATACCCCGCCGTGGTCGAGGACACGCCGCCGGCAGCGCAGGACATCCTGGACTTCTTGCGCGCCGCGGATACACCCGCGCCGAAGGTCCAGCCGATCGGATTCGCACACAACGGATTTCACGTCGACGATGAAAAGCACGTCCAGCCGGTGGCGCGGCCGCAGATCGCCGACCCGGCCGGCCGCCATGCGCGTCGTCTCGACGAGCGCGAACCGTCGCGGCACCGGGCGCGCGACGAAGAACCGGAGCCGCGGACGTTCTGGTTCGAGTCCAACGGCAGGCATGCCCGCGATGATCCCGATGACACGCCCCGCCACGGCAGACACTCCACCCCCTGGCCGGACTAGATCGTGGATGCGAACTAGCCGAAGAGCACCGCGGGGTTCAGGTAGCCGGTCGGATCGAATGCCGCCTTGACCGCGCGCATCGCCGCGATGTCCGCCGCGGTGCGTGACATCGACACATAGTCGCGTTTGCGGGTGCCGACGCCGTGCTCGGAGCTGACGTTGCCGCCCAATTCTGCGATCAGTGCCATCATCGCCGAATACAGATTGCGCTCGCGCTCGGACTCCAGCGCGCACCGCACGAGGTTGAGGTGCAGATTCCCTTCGCCGATGTGGCCGAACAGCACCGGGATGGTGTCCGGTGAATGCTCGGCGACCAGGTCGACGGCTTGGCTCGCGAAGGCGGGAATCGCTGAAAGGGGCAGCGAGACATCGAATTTGAGCGGAGGCCCGTAGACGCCGAGCACTTCGGCGACGGCCTCGCGCACCTGCCAGAGCCGCTGCTGTGCGACCGTATCCACGCCGACCGCGGGTTCGCCGGCCAGCTGCGCCTCCTCGAGCGCCTCGGCGAGACGGTCGGTCTGGTCGGTGTCGCCCGCCAATTCGATCAGCAGCAGCCAGGCGCCCTCGACGGGCGCGGACACCCCGGCGTGTTCAGCGGTCAGCAGGCTCGCGCGGGCGTCGATCAACTCCAGCGCCGCGATACCGTCCATCTCGCGGAACGCCCGGCCCGCCTCGATCAGCGCATCCAGGTCGGCGAACCCGCAGACCGCGGTCACCCGGCTGCGCGGGGCCGGATGCAGCCGCAGGTCCAGGCTGGTGATGACCCCGAGCGTGCCCTCGGCCCCGATGAACAGCGACGCCAGGTCGTAGCCGGTGTTGTCCATGCGGACCTGACTGTGGCGACGCACCACCGTGCCGTCGGGGAGCGCCACATCGAGGCCGACGACCTGTTCGCCCATGTTGCCGTAACGCACCGTGCGCAGGCCGCCGGCATTCGTCGACGCCATACCGCCGACGGTCGCCGAGTCGCGCGCGGCCAGATCGACACCGAACACCAGCCCCGCCGCCGTCGCCGCGTGCTGCACCTCGGCGAGTGTGACGCCGGCCCCCACGCGGATCCGTCGTTCCGCGACTTCGACCTCGCCGACGTCGCGCAGCCGTTCCGTCGACAGCAATACGTCGTCATGCTCGGGCACCGTGCCGGCCACCAGCGAGGTCCGTCCACCTTGGACCGTGACATACGCCCCCGCGTCGCGGCAGGCGCGCAGCACGTCGGCGACTTCGTCGGCCGACCCCGGCCGCACGAGCAGCCCGGCGTGCCCGCGGTAACGCCCGGTGTGGTCGACGCTACGGCCGTCGAGCACATCGGGGTCGGTGCTGACGTAGCCGGGCCCGACGATGTCCGCCAGCCGCTCGGTCAAGTTCATGCCGTGGGTCTATCACACGTGGTCAGCGACAGGAACGCGCCCAGTTCGACGAGGCGATCCGGTGTGCCGGGCAGGTATTCGGTGAGCAGCGGCGACTGCACGATGACACTGAGATATTTGGCCCGGCTCACCGCGACGTTGAGCCGATTCCGGTTGAGCAGGAACGCAATTCCGCGTGGCACATCGTCGGCCGACGATGCGGTCATCGACACGAACACCACCGGCGCCTGCCTGCCCTGAAACTTGTCGACGGTGCCGACCTCGACGCCGGTCAGCCCCGCGTCATCGAGGCGTCGCCGTACCGTCACGACCTGTGAGTTGTACGGCGTCACAACCATCACGTGCCGCTGAGCCAGGGGAACCGTGCCGCTTTCGTCGGTCCAAGCCGCGCCGAGCAGGCCGCGGATCTCGGCGACGATCGCATCGGCTTCCTCGGGGCTGTCGGTGGAGTTGCCGTCGTGTTCGACGCTGAGCACGCGCACCCCGGGCGCCTGCCCCTCGAGGCTGCGCGCCGCGGTCACCGCGTCGTACGACTGCAGCCTGCCGTCGTAGGACAGACGTGAGACCGCCGCGCACACGGTGGGGTGCATGCGATAGGACTGATCAAGGAAGTAACCCAATTCGGCTGGCAGCGTGTGCCTTCCGTCGATGAGCCAGCCCAATGCCGACGTGTCGACCGGTTCGGGATGGGTTCCCTGACTGACCTGGGGCAGCTGCTGCGGATCGCCGAGTAGCAACAGGTTACGTGCCGCCGGCGCGACGGCAACGGTGTTGGCGAGGCTGTACTGGCCGGCCTCCTCGACGACGAGCAGGTCGAGCGAACGCCGCGGTACGCGTCCGGAATTGGCGAAGTCCCATGCTGTGCCGCCGATTACACAACCCTGCGTGTCGGCTATGAACGCGGCGTAGTCCTTCTCCTCGACCTGTCGCCACGGCATGTCGGCGCTCTTCTTCTTGCCCACCCGGTCGCGGTCGACACCCGCCTCGATCACGCCACCGAGCAGATTCTCGACCACCGCGTGCGACTGGGCCACCACGCCGACGCGCCACGCATTCTCGTTGACCAGTCGCGCGATCACCTTTGCGGACGTGAAAGTCTTGCCGGTGCCCGGCGGCCCGTGCACCGCCAGGTAGGACGAATCGAGATCCCTCAGCGCTGAGGCGATGTCGTCGGCGATCACGCCGCTGCGAGGGAGTTCGCCGCCGTGGACGGTGCGGGGTGGACGGCGCAGCAGGATGTCGGTCACGGCGTCACACGGCAGGCTGGGGAGTCCGGCAGCCACGTCGGCCGCTGTCGCGTCGATCGACTCCTGCAGCGGCCTGGTGTTGATCGGCGGTCCCGGCGTCAGCGCGAACGGCACCTGGTCGAACACGTCGCCGTCCTTGGGTGGTCTTTCGCAGACCACGACTTCGGTGGGCACCTCGGGGTCGTCGTAACCGATGACGGTGACACTCCCGAACCCGCGTCGGTCGGGATCGTCGGCGAGGCCTGGGGGCGCGGGCGGGTCGTACAGCGCGTACATGCTGTTGGTCAGTCCGCCGTTCGCGAGGCTGCCGATCAGTCGCACATGTCGCTGGGGCTTGCGCGCTTTCGGCGGTTGGTGCCAGTCGTTGTCGATGACGGTCTTGTCGGCGATGAAGACGTCGCTGTTGTCCGCCCACTCGTCGACGGGGTTGTTGACGCGGTCGAAGTGGCTCCACCAGAACGGCTTTTCCTCGCGACGGTGAAAACCTCTGGCGGAAGCAATCATCGCGACAGCGGCTTGTTCGGCGCTCCGCGCTTCGACGCCGTCACCCGCGAATTTCATCAGCTTGCGTTCGAGATCGTCGCCGCGTTCGATCACGTCGTCGTCGCGCACGGGCTGTGGCCCGCGCGGCGGGACACCGGATTCGATGGCGCGGGCCATCATCCAGTCACGCAGGCGGCGCGTCGAGCGGCAGTCGTAGACGTTGTAGTCCTCGATCTCCTTGAGCACGACGACCGCTTCGTCGGATCTTCCCTCGTCGCGCAGCGCGCAGTAACGCGCGTACTGCGTGATGGAATCTGCGGCGGTGGTCACTTCGCCGTCGCGCAATTCGTTGCCCATGTAGAGGGGTTCGAGGGATTTGATGCTGTAGTTCTCGGTCCCGACTCGAATGCTCTTGCGCACCAACGGATACAGGTCGACTAGTATGCCGTTGCGCAGCAGGTCGTCCACGTCGTTCTCGCCGACGCCGTAGCGACCGGCGAGCCGGAGCAACGTGCTCTTCTCGTATGCCGCGTAGTGGTAGATGTGCATGCCCGGGTAGCGCTTCAGCCGTTTGCGCACCATGGCCAGGAAATCGACCAGTGCCTTACGCTCACTCGCGCGGTCGTGCGCCCAGAACGGATGGAACTCGTCGTTGACGGTGAGGACGCCCCACAGGTACTCCAAACCCCATTCGTGGCCGTCGACGGTCCACAGCGGGTCGCCCTCGAAATCGAAGAACAGATCACCCTTGTTCGCGTCGGGTAGCACCATCAACGGTTGCGCGTCGACGACCTCGTACGGCGGCTTGCCGTCCACCTTCGCAGTGGTCTGCAGCCGAGCTTGGGCTGCCAGTGTCGTCACGGTGCGCGCCGACAGTTCGGGCACGGGGCCGGTGTGGGTGGCGAGGTCGGCGACGGTGATGATGCCCGCGTCGATCAGCCGGGCCCGCTGGCTCACCCGCATTCCCGCGACGAGCAGCAGGTCGTCGTGGGCGCGCACCTGAATCTCGCATTCCGGACAGCGGAAGCATGCGCGCACGTGCTCGTCTTCCCACGTGACCGCGGTCCCGCCGGCCAGGTGGTCGTCGAGCAGACGCTGCAGGCTGGTGCGCCTGCTCAGATACACCGGGAGCAGTTCGTCGACGCGGTATCCAGCCGTCGCGCCGTCACCGAGCACCAACTCGACCTCGGATGCCACCGGCACGCCTGCGCGGGCGAGGGTGTCGGCGTAGGCGGCGAGCTGCAGCAGCGCCTCGACCTTGACCGAACGCGCCAGCTTGGTGTCGCGTAGCCGGTACTCGTCGCCGTCGAGCACCAGGAAGTCCGCGAAACCGGCGAAGCGGCCGTCGAACATCGCGGCCTGATAGACGACGGGTGCGCGGCGTTCGACCGCGCGCATGGTCGCCTCGGCCGCTGCGGTCAGCCCGTCGACGGTGTAGTCGGGCCTGCCGATGACCGCGACGTTCTCCTCGGTCAGTGCGCGAAGCTCGTCGAGGTGCCGTTGTTCGTGCTCACCACCGAGCTTGGCGGTGCGGGCGAGCAATTCGTCTTCGATCGAGACGGCCGGGCCCCGGCCGAGTTTGGCGTCGAACGCGCGCAGCAGGGCGTACTCGCAGCGGGCGGCCGCCGCGAGATCGGATGCGCTGTAGATGACGCGGTCCTGCGTTCCGTGGGCGACAACGAACACGCTGTCACTGTAGGTGAGCGCAGTGACACCTCACCTCAGGCGCGAACGTGGGTTACCGGCACACGAAATGCCACCCAAGTGTGACGCAAATCCACACTCGTCCATTCAGGTCCGCATATTCATCCACAGCCCGGGCTGCACCGACGTCTCGACGGCCACTCGGTGTGGGACCTCGCGCCGAAGGTGGGCGCATGAAACAGGAACCCATGCCGTTCATCGGCACTGAAGCTCTAGCCGCCGGCACGGTGACGAGGCGGACGCTGGTCAGCCGCCACAGGATGGTCTATCGCAATGTCTATTTGGACAAGAGGGTGGAACTCGATCCGCAGCGACGCGCCTTCGCAGCATGGCTGTGGTCGCACCGCAAGGCGACCGTCGCGGGCTTGTCCGCCGCGGCGCTGCACGGAACAAAGTGGATTGACGCAGCGCTACCGGCGGAGCCGGTCCGTCAGGACACCTGTGACGTCGACGGCATCGTGATTCACCGCGCGCGACTGCGCGAGGGCGAGAGTTGCCTCGTGCAAGGGATTCCGACGACGACGCCTGCGCGCACAGCATTCGATATCGGCCGACGAGACTCGCTGCAAACGGCGATCATCCGCCTGGATGCGCTGGCGAATGCGACAGACCTCAAACCGCACGAGGTCGTAGGCGTTGCGGCCGACCATCGCGGTGCCCGCGGAGTTGTGCAGTTGCGGCGTGATGTGGAACTGATGGACGGGGGCGCTGAGTCTCCGCAGGAGACCAGCACGCGGCTGCTCCTCATCGCTGCTCGTTTCCCCAAACCGAGAACTCAGATCATCGTCGTAGGCGAGTACGGCTCGTTCGTCGGCCGCATCGACATGGGGTGGGACGAATGGAAGGTGGGCGTCGAGTACGACGGTCCGCAGCACTGGGACGACCCTGAACAGCATGCGCGTGACATCGATCGGCTCGCCGACTTGGCCGCGCGGGGCTGGGTGATCATCCGGGTGAGTCGAGATCTTCTGCGATATCGCCCCCAGGTGTTCCTGGCGCGCGTACGGGACGCGATGCGTTCGGTCGGATGGCCAAATTGCGACGACATACGACTTGACGCCCGCATCTCGTGGCTCGATCCGGCCAACCGAGTGTGGGCTTAACACACGCTCGCGCGCAAGACACGTGCGGGTAATCCACGTTCGGCGGGAAGTTAACCCGTGTTGCCGATCAGCTCGACGCCGTTGCCGTTCCAGCGGAACCGCACCACGCTGTCCAGCCCGGAGACTCCGTTGGAGTAGCGCAGGGCGACGGTGTCTCCAGTGGTCACGGCATTGTCGATGCCGTTGAAGCCATACGTATCCGGCACTCCGGACGGGATGAACTGGCCGAGGTGGAACATGACGGCCCGGGTGTTGGGGTTCTCCGCATTGGTGTTCGCTTTGACGATCACCACCGACAGCTGCGCGCACTGGTTGTAGTTGCCCGCCACCGGCTCGGGACTCCAGCCCTGGTTGCTCCGCGGGTCACGTGGCAACTCCGACACCGCGCTGGCGATCTCGGGCGCGGCCAGGTTGACCTCACACGGATCGGCTTCGGTGGCCGGGGTGGCTGCAGGCGCCGACGGCGCGGACGGCGCGGGCGCGCCCGCCGGGGGCGGCGTGCTCACGGGAGGCGGGCCGGGAGTCTTGGAGGCCGTGGAGTCGCTGGACCCGCACCCGGCAATCGCGGATGCCACTGCGACCGTCGCCAAACAAATCTTGACCGCCGACTTCACGTTGCGCACCGTACCGAAACCCGCCTCGGCGATCGGGCAGGCCGCGCGGCGGGTCGGGCACGTGACGGGCACTAGACTCATCGACTGATGACGTCCCCCGACCCGGACGAGAACCGGGTAGATCTGACCTTCGAGGACCTGCAGATGCACCCTTCGGTGCTGCAGGCCGTCAACGAGGTCGGCTATGAGTCACCGTCGGCCATCCAGGCCGCGACGATCCCGGCGATGCTGAAAGGGTCGGACGTCGTCGGGCTGGCGCAGACGGGCACCGGCAAGACCGCGGCGTTCGCCATCCCGATCCTGTCGAAGATCGACACCGACAGCCGCACCACCCAGGCGCTGGTGCTGGCGCCGACGCGCGAACTCGCACTACAGGTGGCCGAGGCGTTCAGTCGGTATGGCGCGCACCTACGGGTCAATGTCCTGCCGGTGTACGGCGGATCCTCGTACGGCCCCCAACTGGCCGGGCTGAAGCGCGGCGCGCAGATCGTGGTCGGCACCCCGGGCCGGGTGATCGACCACCTGGAAAAGGGCACGCTCGACCTCACCCACCTCGACTATCTGGTGCTCGACGAGGCCGATGAGATGTTGCAGATGGGCTTCGCCGAGGACGTCGAGCGCATTCTGGCCGACACCCCTGAGTACAAGCAGGTCGCGTTGTTCTCGGCGACCATGCCGCCGGCGATCAAGAAGATCACGTCGAAATACCTGCACGACCCGGTCGAGGTGACGGTCAAGTCCAAGACCCAGACCGCCGAGAACATCACGCAGCGGTATGTGCAGGTGTCGCACCAGCGCAAGATGGACGCGCTGACCCGCCTGCTCGAGGTCGAGCAGGGCGACGCGATGATCGTGTTCGTCCGTACCAAGCAGGCCACCGAGGAAGTCGCCGAAAAGCTGCGTGCGCGTGGGTTTTCCGCCGCGGCGATCAACGGCGATATTCCGCAGGCGGTCCGCGAGCGCACCATCAACTCGCTCAAGGACGGCAGTCTCGACATCTTGGTGGCCACCGACGTGGCGGCGCGCGGCCTGGACGTCGAACGCATCTCGCATGTGCTCAACTACGACATCCCGCACGACCCGGAGTCCTACGTGCACCGCATCGGACGCACCGGTCGGGCGGGCCGATCTGGTACCGCGTTGTTGTTCGTCACACCTCGAGAGCGCCATCTACTCAAGTCCATCGAGCGGGTCACGAGGCAAAAGCTCGTCGAGATCGATTTGCCCTCCGTGGACGACGTCAATGAGAAACGCGTCGCCAAATTCCTGGACTCGATCACCGCGGCGCTCAATGCGCCCGGAATCGATCTGTTCCGCCAGCTGATCGAGGGCTACGAGCGCGATAACGATGTGCCCATGGCGGATATCGCCGCGGCGTTGGCTCTGCAGAGCCGCGACGGCGAAGAGTTCCTGATGACCGAGCCGCCGCCGGAGAAGCGTCGCGAACGCCCCGACCGCGGTCCGCGTGAGGACGGTCCGCGCAAGCCGCGCGAGCGGCGGGGTGATTTCGCGACCTATCGCATCGCGGTCGGCAAGCGCCACAAGGTGATGCCGGGTGCGATCGTCGGCGCCATCGCGAACGAGGGTGGCTTGCACCGCAGCGACTTCGGGCACATCTCGATCCGGCCCGACCACTCCCTGGTGGAGCTGCCGGCCAAGCTGTCCCCCGAAACGATGAAAGCCCTTGAGCGCACTCGCATTCAGGGCATCCTCATCAACCTGCAACCTGATCGTCCGCCACGAAAAGGCGGGAAACCCGGCCACAAAGCCAAATGACCGTATCGAACAGCGTCGCTCAAGGCGGACTGGAATCGGTGGCAAAGGCCGAGCGGGTCTCATCGCTCACCGGCGTCCGGGCCGTGGCGGCGCTGCTGGTCATGCTCACCCATGCCGCGTACACCACCGGCAAGTACACGCACGGCTATATCGGTCTGGTGTGGTCGCGCGCCGAGATCGGCGTGCCGATCTTCTTCGTGCTCTCCGGGTTTCTGCTTTTCAGCCCGTGGGTGAAGGCTGCCGCGACGGGTGACGCCCCGCCCTCGGTGCGCCGCTACGCCTGGCATCGGGTGCGGCGCATCATGCCGGCATACGTCGTCACGGTGCTCGCTGCATATCTGCTGTACCACTTCCGCACGGCAGGGCCCAACCCCGGCCACACGTGGGAAGGGTTGTTCCGCAACCTCACCCTGACCCAGATCTACACCGACAACTACCTGTATTCGTTTCTGCACCAAGGGCTTACGCAGATGTGGAGCCTGGCGGTCGAGGTGGCGTTCTACATCGCCCTACCGGCGCTGGCCTACCTACTGCTCGTGGTGTTGTGCCGCAGGCAATGGCGGCCGGGTCGGCTGTTGGCGGGACTTGGCGCGTTGGCGTTGCTCACCCCGGCGTGGCTGCTCCTGGTGCACACCACCGACTTCCTGCCCGATGCCGCGCGGCTATGGTTGCCGACATATCTGGTGTGGTTCCTCGGCGGCATGTTTCTCGCGGTCCTGCAGCCACTCGGGGTGAGGGCATACGGGCTGGCATGCATCCCGCTCGCCATGGTCTGCTACTTCATCGTGTCCACGCCGATTGGCGGTGAGCCGACGACGTCACCGGCGGAACTGCGTGAGGCGTTGGTGAAGGCGGGCTTCTACGCAGTGATCGCCACGCTGATGGTGGCGCCGCTGGCGCTGGGGGACCGCGGCCTCTACGCGAGGTTCTTGTCGTCACGGCCCATGGTCTTCCTCGGCGAGATCTCCTACGAGATCTTCCTGATCCACCTGCTCACGATGGAGCTGGTGATGGTCGAGATTTTGCGGTATCCGATCTACACCGGCTCGATGGGGTGGCTGTTCATCGTGACGTTCGCGGTGACGGTGCCGATGGCCTGGCTGTTGCACCGAGTCACCCGCGTGCGCACCGCTTAGGAGTCTGGGTCAGCACTCCGAAGGGCCTTCGCGTCGTGGTTGTAGGCCACTCCGATCCCGGAAACGATCGGCCCAATCGCGACATTGGGGCCGGCGGTTGTGGTTGTGTCATTGTCGTCGGTAGCCGTCTCACGGGAGGGCTCCCAACGCCTCTACGAAGGGAGCGAGAATGGTGAAAGCGAGCCGCGCTGCACGGCGTGCAGTGGCTGCAGTGATCGGTAGCGGGGCGGTGGCTGGCGCGATGCTGTTCGGGGGCGCCGCAATGGCATTTGCTCAACCCACGCCCGTCCCGCCGCCTCCGCCGCCTCCGGCGCCTGGGGCCCCGCCGCCTGGGTGCACGGCGGCCGACCTGGCGCAGGCGTCGGGCACAGTCGGAACGGCGACGGGGCAGTACTTGTTCACCCACCCGGACGTCAACAACTTCTTCACCAGTCTCCGTGGGCTGCCGAACGAGGAACTCCGCGGCAGGGTGCAGACATATATGGACGCCAATCCTCAGGTTGAGGCCGAGCTCAACGCGATCCGTCAGCCGGTTACGGATCTGCGGACTCGCTGCGACGCGCCAGCCCCTTTGGATAGGTAACGACATGAGCGTTGCCACGCTCATCTTTCGGCTTGATGCGCCAATCGAGCGCCTGTGAGGAGATAACCGAAATGACCCGATGGACACGATCCTGGGCTATCGCGGCGGCGAGCGTCTTCGCCCTCGCCGCCGTCCCCGGGGCGATCGTCACCGTTCACGCCCCGGGGATCGCAAACGCCGACGTGTGCGTGAGTGCGGGCCGCCGGGTATCTGTGAGTGGCTGCGCGAATATCGCCGACGCCGTTGCGCCTTACGTTCCGCCGCCGGCGTACTACGCGCCCATGCCGTACGACCCGCCGCCGCCCCCGAACGTCAGCGCGTGTGTCGGCTACAACGGCCGGTGGGTCAACGCCTCCGGATGCAACTAGACCGCCGTTCTACCTAGCGGTCTCGCGGGCCGCGGGCAGCACGATCGGCACGACGAACTCCTCGAGCATCGCCCGCTCGTCGTCCTCGTCATGCCCGGGGAAGAGCATCAGCGACGTCATGACGCGCACCAGCCAGCGTGACCGGTGTGCGACCAGTTCGGGGTTGTCGGGTCCCAGCGAGATGACGAACGCCTCGGTCAACGCCTTGATGACCTCAGATTCCTCGGCCATCTCCGCGCCGATCGGTCGCTGCGTCGTCGCGAACCACGATGCCAACGCGGGACTTTCGCGAACATTACGCAGCGAGGCGATCATGCCTTCGATCAGACGCTCACGGGGATCGACCAGCGCGGTGATCTGATCGGTCATCTCGCGATAGAGCCGGTAGGCCTCACGGTGTACATACGCGGTGTAGAGCGCTTCACGGTTCTCGAAGTACCGGTACAGCGTCGCGCGCGAGCATCCTGCGGCGGAGGCGATTTCGTGCATGCCGACGGTCGCGGCCTCTTTTGCGGCGAACAGCTCACCCGCCGCGTCGAGGATCCGGTCGGCGGCGACCTCGGTCCGCCGTGCCGCCAGCCAGTCGCCCGCCATCAGCGGATGACCGTGAACGGAACTGACAGCGGCCGGCGCACGTAACTGCCTCCGGCCCAGACGATCCCGTCCTCGTCGACCTGGAAGTCGGGGATTCGCGCCAGGAGCTCGGTCAGCGCGACGCGGGACTGCATCCGGGCGGCGGCGGCACCGAGGCAGTGGTGGGCACCGTGGCTGAAGGTCAGGATGTTGCGCGGTTTACGCGTCACGTCGAGCTCGCCCGCATCGTCGCCGTACTGGCGTTCGTCGCGGTTGGCCGATCCGTAGAGGAGCATCACCCGCCGTCCCTCGGGGATGGTGGTGTCTGCGACCGTGACGTCGCGGGTCACCGTCCGGCCGAGCATCTGGACCGGCGAGGTGAGACGCAGGAACTCATCGATCGCGTCGGGGATCAGATCGGCGTTGTCGGCCAGCAGCTTTCGCTGGTCGGGCCGCTGGTGCAGCAGTTGCACGGAGCCGCCGAGCATGCCGGTCGTGGTGTCGTTACCACCCGTGACCATGGTGAAGGTGAACGCGAGAATCGACAGCACACCGGCGATGTCGCCGTCGGCGCCGACGCCCGCCGCCACGAGGTGCGAGACCGTATCGTCCTCGGGGTCGAAGCGACGCTTTTCGATCAGCGCGGTGAAGTAGGCCATCATCTCGCCCAGCGCATCACCCAGATGCTCGAGGGCTCCACCGATGCCGCCCTCGGCGGTGTTGGCGGCGACGATTGCGTCAGTCCATCCGTCGAACTTGTCGCGGTCGCCTTCCGGCACGCCGAGGTAGTGCGCGACGACCATCGATGGCAGCGGCTTGAACAGTTCGGCGACGATGTCGCCGCCACCGTTGGCACGGATGCGCTCGACTCGCTCTATCGCGTACTCGCGCACCTTGGGCTCGACGGCCTCGACCTGACGAGGTGTGAAGCCACGCGACACCAGCCTGCGGAACTCGGTGTGCACCGGCGGATCTTGCATGACCATCGGCGGGTTGTCGGCCAGGCCGATGAGATCGAGTTCGCCGTAGTTGACCGTCAGACCCTGGGCGGAGGAGTAGGTCTCGTGATCGCGCGCCGCCGCAAAGATGTCAGCATGCCGCGACATGACGTAGTAGTCGTGGTCGGGTTTGTCGTCGGGCACGACGTGGTGGACGGGGTCGTGGTCGCGCAGCGCCCGGTACATACCCCATGGGTTGGCCCAGGTGCTGGCGGTGGCTAGCTGAAAACGGACCGGAGAGCTCTGAGACAGAGTTGCCGTCATGTCTCATTGGTACGACAACCCACCCCGAGTGTCAATAGGTAGAAGCAGACTGGCCGATTTGTCGCAGATAACGCACAGCGGTCAGATCGCGGCCCCGGGATTCAGGATGTTGTCGGGGTCCAGCGCCGCTTTGATGCGCCGATTGAGCTCCATCGCATCCGGGCCGATCTGGCCCTCGAGCCAGGGGCGCTTCAACCGGCCCACGCCGTGCTCGCCGGTGATCGTGCCGCCGAGTCCGACGGCCAGATCCATGATCTCGCCGAACGCTTGGTGGGCGCGTTCGGTCATCGCGGCGTCCGCAGGGTCGTAGACGATCAGCGGGTGGGTGTTGCCGTCGCCGGCGTGCGCGATCACCGAGATCAACAGGTCGTGATTCGCGGCGATCTTCGCCACGCCGCCGACCAGCTCTGCCAGCGCGGGCAGCGGAACGCCGACGTCCTCGAGCAACAACGAACCCTTCATCTCCACAGCGGGTATGCAGAATCTACGAGCCGCGACGAACGCCTCACCCTCGTCGGGATCCGCGGTCGTGAACACCTCTTTCGCGCCGTACTTGGTGAACACCCCGGCCATGAACTCGGCATCCTCGACTCCGGTGGCGCCGCGGTCGTCGGTCGCCGCGACCATCATGGCGGCGGCGGTCCGGTCCAGCCCCATCCGCAGCTTGTCCTCGACGGCGTTGATCGACGCCGAATCCATGAACTCCAGCATCGAGGGCCGCATCTTGCCGGTGATGGTGACGACGGATTGCGCTGCGGCCTCGACGGAATCGAACGTGGCGACGACGGTGCTGGCCACCCGCTGCGGCGGAAGCAGGCGAAGTGTCACCTCGGTGATCACGCCGAGCGTGCCCTCGCTGCCGACGAACAGTTTGGTCAACGAGAGCCCGGCGACATCCTTCAGACGCGGACCGCCGAGTCGCACCGCGGTGCCGTCGGCCAAGACCACCTGCAGCCCGAGGACGTAGTCCGTGGTGACGCCGTACTTCACACAGCACAGCCCGCCGGCGTTGGTGGCGATATTGCCGCCGATGGAACAGATCTCGAACGACGACGGATCCGGCGGATACCACAGCCCGTGCTCGGCGACCGCGGCCTTGACTTCGGCGTTGAGCAGGCCGGGTTGCACGACGGCCGTGCGTGTCACCGGGTCGACGGTGATGTCGCGCATCTTCTCGGTGGTCAGCACGATCGCGCCGTTCAACGCCGTTGCGCCGCCGGACAATCCGGTGCCCATACCGCGGGGCACGACGGCCACGTGGTTGGCGGTGGCCCACCGCAGCGTCGCCTGCACGTCTTCGGTGCACCGCGGCCGCACCACGGCCAGTGGTGTTCCCGCATTCGGGTCGAAGGCGCGGTCCTGGCGGTAGGACGCCAGGATGTCGGGATCGGTGACGACGGCACCTTCGGGTAGCTCGGCGGTCAGGTCGGCCAGCGCATCCGCACTCATGAGTAGATGCTACGAGCAGCGTCGGACGTCATGACGGCACCATCCACGACAGCACCGGGGTGGCCTGCAGCCCCGACAGGATGCACATCAGTAACAGGAAGCCCAGGCTCCACAGCACGACCCTGCGGAAGATGTCGCCTTCCTTGCCGTCGAGACCGACGGCCGCGGCCGCAATGGCGAGGTTCTGCGGTGAGATCATCTTGCCCAGGACGCCGCCCGAGCTGTTCGAGGCCGCCATCAGAACGTCCGAAAGCCCGGCCTGATTGGCCGCGGTCACCTGCAGTGCGCCGAACAGTGAGTTCGCCGACGTGTCCGACCCTGTGACGGCTACCCCGAGCCATCCCAGGATGGGTGAGATCACCGCGAACAATCCACCCGTCGCGGCCATCCATGTGCCGAGCGTGATCGTCTGACCGGACAGGTTCATCACAAACGCCAACGCCAGCACCGCCATCACCGTCACGACCGCCCACCGGAGCTGGTGCAGCGTCGCGCCGTACGCTTTCAGCGCGCGCGGCGCCGAGAGCTTCAACGCAATCATCGTGAGGATGCCTGCAACGAGCATCTGAGTGCCCGGGGTGGTGAGCAGGTTCAGGCTGAACTTGGTGAGTGACAACGGGTCGCCGTCCGGGTCGACGACATCGAGTCCCGGCCAATTGAACGTGAACGTGGCTTTCTCGAGCAGGCTCTTCACCGCCGAGATCTGGCATACGACGAAGACCGCGATGATGATGGCGTACGGCGCATACGCCCGAACGACATCGGCGCGCGAATCGTGACGGCCGTCGGCATTCTCGACTCGCTGGGCGAAGTCCGCGGACGGTTCGTCGGCCGCACCGCCCGCGACGGGGGTCGGCTGTTCGGTGTATGCGTGCCGCGGCCGCCAGACCCGTACCAGCGCGACCACCGCGGCGGCGGACAGCAGCGATGCGACCACATCGGCCAGCGGCACGGACAGGAAGTTCGACGTGGCGTACTGCGCGACGGCGAACACGAATCCGCAGACCACCGCCGCCAACCACGTCTCCCGGATGCCGCGCCAGCCGTCGACGATGGCGACCAGAGCCAGCGGAACGAACAGCGCCAGAATCGGCGTCTGCCGACCCACCATCGCGCCCAGGGTGTCGACCGGTATCTCGGTGACCTTGCCCAACGTGATGATCGGAGTCGCCATGGCGCCGAACGCGACGGGCGCGGTGTTGGCGACCAATGCGATCACGGCGGCCTTCAGCGGCTTGAAGCCGAGCGCCATCAGCATCACCGAGGTGACCGCCACCGGGGTGCCGAATCCGGCCAACGCCTCGATCAGCGCGCCGAACGAGAAGGCGATGATGATGGCCTGGATCCGCTGGTCGTCACTCACCTGGCTGAACGAGCGGCGCAACACGTCGAAATGCCCTGTCTCGACGGTCATTTGGTACACCCAGATCGCATTGATGACGATCCACAGAATCGGGAAGAACCCGAACGCGGCACCCTCGGTCCCGGCCAGCAAGGTCTGCCCGATCGGCATGCCGTAAACCAGGACGGCGATCACGATGCTTACGGCCAGCGATATCAGCGACGCCACCCAGGCGGTGACCTTCAAAGCGCCCAGCAAGACGAACAGCAGGAGCAGCGGCAGCGCGGCGATCACCGCACTCCAGGCGAGCGAGTTGGCGACTGGATCGAGAACTTGCTGATACATGGCCTACCTCGGTTGTGGTGCGCATCACATCGAGACTCGCTTACCCAGCGCCCGCGTGATGCCAAACGCCGTCGCGAGAATCCCTGTTATTCGCGCCGACAAGCACGGCGGGCGCGTTATAGTCGCGCCGTGATCAGCGGGGATCCGCTGGCAGGGCGCGACAGCGAGCTTTTGGCGATTCGTCGCGCACTCAGCGGGGGAAGCAAGAATTCAGGCGTTGTGATCGTGGGCGCTGCAGGGGTCGGAAAGACCCGGCTCGCACGCGAAGTCCTCGCGCGCGCCGAAACCGCCGGGGAGCGCACCAACTGGATCGTCGGTACCGAGTCCGCGCGGGCACTCCCGCTAGGTGCTTTCACGGCGCTGATCGGCGATGCGATCGCCGACCCCATGCCCAATGTGCGACACCTGATCAATTCCTTTGTCGCGCAACAGCGTCAGGGGCGTGTCCTGATCGGCGTCGATGATGCTCACCTGCTCGACGGCCTGTCCGCGCATGTGGTTCATCAACTTGCCAATACGCATAACGCCCGTCTTGTGGTGACCCTGCGGGCAGGCACGAAACCACCCGATGCCATCACCGCGCTGTGGAAGGACGGCCTGCTCGCACGTCTGGATCTCGAGCCGCTGACCGTCGATGCCACGCGCGCCATGATCGAGACCGCTCTCGGCGGCGTGGTGGACGCCCGCAGCGCGCGTCGCTTCTGGAAGCTCACCGGCGGAAACGCGCTGTTCCTGCACCAGCTCGTCAAGGATCAGGTCGCCGCGGGCCGGATGCGACTGATGGCCGGCGTCTGGATGTGGGACGGCGACGTCGCGGTGTCGCAAAGCATCAGCGACATGGTCGGTCGACAACTGCACGAGCTCACACCAGAGATGGCCGTGGTCGTCGACCTCCTGTCGCAGTGCGAACCGCTGGCCGTCGATGTGCTGTGCGATCTGGTGGGGCGTGGCGATCTCGAGGACGCCGAGCGGATGCGCCTGATCACCATCGAAAGGTCCGGCGATCAACTCATGGCCCGCCTGGCACACCCGCTGTACGGCGAACTGCGCCGGGCCGCGGCCGGCGAGATGTACCTGTCGAAGATCCGCGGCCGACTGGCGCAGCGACTCGCAAGGGACGCGGATGCGGATTCACAGGCGACGGTGCGCAGGGCGTTGCTTGCCCTCGAGTCCGATCTGCCGCCGGATCCACAACTGTGCCTGCAGGCCGCGCAGTACGCGATGACTCTGCTGGATCTCGATCTGGCCGACCGCTTCGCGACCGCGGCGGCGTCGGCCGGGGCGCCGGACGCCCTCGGGGTCAGAGCGATGAACCTGTTACTTCTCGGTCGCGGTCCGCAGGCCGAGAACGTATTGCGTGAGATCGGCGAAGGCGGCGCGGCCGGGGCGAATCAATGGAACACGCTGCGCGCCGCCAACATGATCTGGATGCTCGGTCGGTGCAACGATGCCGCGGCGCTACTGCAGAATTCGGGCCCCGACACCGAATCACCCGCCGATGCGGCGGCTCGGACGGCGGTGGAGGCCTGCGTCGACGCGGTTTCCGCCCGGTGCGGCGCGGCTGCGGAAAAGGCAACAGCGGCACTGAAGTCCGGCTTACTGTCGGATTTCCACGCGATGCTCGCATCGGTGGCGCTCACCATGGCACTCGGTGCGCTGGGCCGGGGGGATGACCTCACCACCGTCGCCCAAGGTGCCCTCGACCGTGCCATCACGTCGTTCCAGGCATCCCACATGCGGTTCTGGTTCGGCAGCGTCTACGCCCGGGCCTGCAGGCTGACTGGGCGCACCGAGGAGTGCGTGGCGATGGTTGAACGCCTTGCTGACTCGGCTCGTGAGGTTCCCGGCCTGGCCTATGCGAACCTGGCGTCGCTGATGGGTGTCGCCGAGTTGATGCGCGGCGATGTCAGGAGCGCCGCGAAACTGCTGCACGAGGCGCTGGCCGGCGTCGAACGGCACAGTGTCAGAACGGGTTTGCGTCCCGCTACCTGTTTTCTGCTTGCAGAGGCGCATGCGAAACTCGGCGAGGCGGAAGCGGCCAAAGAAGCGATCGTCGAGGCCCAGAAATGCGTTCCACCCGACTATCTGTTCATGCAGACCGCGCTGAGCATCGCCACGGGATGGTCGCTGGCCGCGAACGGTTGTGTCAACGAGGCGATCCGCGCGGTCAAGTCGGCTGCAGCCCAGGCGCGTCAACGCGAACAGCCGACGCACGAGCTGGCCTGCCTGCAGGTGGCGGCGCAGTGGGGCGACGTCTCCGGCGCGGTACGGGCCCGCGAGATCGCGAACGACCTGGACCTGCCGCTGGCCAAAGCCGTTGCCCAGCACGCGGAATCGTTGGCCGCCAACGACGGCGAAGGGCTCTTGCGGGCGTCGAGCGATTACCAGGCGATGGGTGACCGCGCGACCGCTGCCGACGTCGCCGCTCAGGCGGCTGTGGCGTTTACCGCGGATCAGCAGCGTAAGCGCGGTCTCTGGGCCGCTGCGTTGGCCAAGGAACTCAGCGACGCGTGCGGTGGGTTGTGCACCCCCGCTCTGCGCAGCCCGGCAAGTCAACCGTTGACAGGACGGCAGCGCGAGATCGTCGAACTGATCGTGGCGGGGCTGTCCAACCGCCAGATCGCTGACCGGCTGGTGATGTCCGTCCGGAGCGTCGAGGGCCACGTGTACCGCGCGTGTCAGCGGGTCGGGGCCAGTTCTCGCGAGGAACTGACGAGGATCGCACGGGCGGGACCGGCCGCGACCCGCTAAGCCCGCTCAGCGTGAGTGTTCAGCCGGCGGTGGGCGATCCAGCTCCCGCAGCGCTGGCAGGAACACGGCGACGATGCCGAGCAGCAGCATGGGCAGCGACAGGGCAAGGAAGGTCGTAGTCAGGCCGGCGGCATCGGTGAGCGGTCCTGCCACGATCAACCCGAGCGGGCCAGCGGCGTAGGCCAGCGAACCCATCACCCCGACCACCCGACCCCGCAGATGCTTCGGCGCGCGGGTCTGCATCACGTAGTTGTAGATCGGTGCGATCGGTCCGTACACCAGCCCGACGACGGCACTGAGCCCGAGGATGAGCGGCAGGGGCGGGAGGAACGCGATCACCGTCATCGCCGCGCCGAGGGTGATCACCGCGGTCAGCATCGTGGTGCGGCGGCTCATGTACCTCGACAGGACCGCGTATCCCAGCGCGCCGACCAGACCGCCGATGCCCATGGCCATCAACACCCAGCCCAGCTGCGCGGGTTCGTTGCGGTCGGTGAAGTACTTGGGAAAGAGAACTGACTCCATCGGCAGATACAGGCCGTTGGCCGCCAGGCTGATGAACGCCAATGTGCGCAGGACCCTGTTGCTCCAGACGAACCGGAGCCCCTCGACGATGCCCGCCCAGACGCTCTCCGACAGCGCTTCTCGGTCGGGTTTGCCCGTGCCTTCCAGCCGCAGAGTGCCGATCGCGATGATCGACAGCGTGAACGCCGTCGCAGTGACCCACATGGTGTTGACGCCGCCGAGCGTGGCTATCAGCAGGCCTCCGATACCGGGCCCGACGATGTAGGCCAGATTGAAGATCGCCTCGTACACGCTGTTGGCTCGGTCCAGGGTCCAACCCGCCCGCCCTGCCGCCTCCGGCAGCATCGTCTCGCGGGCGGTCATGCCCGCCGGGTCGAAGAAGCCGCCGAGTCCGGCGAGCACCGCCAGCACCGCGACGTTGATGACATCGACTCCAAACGTCAACGCCAGCACGGGCACCGCGGCCACCGATATCGCGGACAACGCATCGGAGATCATCGCCACGCGTCGGCGCCCGAGATAGTCCACCGCGGCGCCGGCGATCAGGGCCGCCGCGAGCAGCGGCAGCGTTCCGGCCATCGCGACCACCGATGCCTCGACAGCAGAGCCGTTGCGCTGCAACACAAGCCATGGGAATGCCACGATCGAGATGCCGTTGCCGGCGCCGGCCATCAGCGCGGAGAACAGGATCAGAAAGAGCGGGCCGCGCTTGTTCGTCATCATGTTGATCTTGACGAAGATAACAGCGGCGAGGGCCGCTCGACATGCCATTTCGCAGCGCATGCACAGTGGTCATGTGGATTTGAAGCTGCCCCATCCGCGTACCGGCGAGCGGTTCGCCTCGCCGGTACCACCCGGTGCCGGCTGGCCTGGAGACGTCGCCTCTCCCGCGACCCCGGTCGCGACCAAGTCGACGCAGGTGGTCCGGCTGGCCGCCGCGGCGATGTCGATCGAGCAACTCGACGCCGAGATATCCGTCTGCCGTGCCTGTCCGCGGCTCGTGCGGTGGCGCGAGGACGTGGCCGTCGGCAAGCGCAAGTCCTACGCCGACCAACCGTATTGGGGGCGGCCCATACCCGGGTGGGGGTCACCGCGTCCGCGGGTGATGGTCGTCGGACTGGCGCCTGCGGCGCATGGTGGCAACCGCACTGGCAGGGTCTTCACCGGAGACCGATCCGGTGACTTTCTCTTCGCCGGACTGCACCGTGCAGGCCTGGCGAATCAGGCACTTTGCGTCGATGCCGCTGATGGGTTGGCGCTCAACGACACTCGGATCGCTGCCGCGGTGCGATGCGCACCGCCGGCCAATGCGCCGACACCGGAGGAGCGGATCACCTGCGCGCCATGGCTGGACGCCGAGTGGCGCCTGACACGTGCGTCGGTTCGAGTGATCATTGCGCTCGGCGGGTTCGGGTGGCGGGCCGCACTGGAGATGGTCCGCAACGGTGGCGCAACCATCGGATCGCCGGCACCGCGCTTCGGCCACGGCGTGACCGCTGACCTCGGTGAGGTCACGCTCATCGGCTGCTTCCACCCGAGTCAGCAGAACACGTTCACCGGGCGCCTCACTGCGCAGATGCTCGACGACGTGTTCGTGCGGGCGAAGGCTCTAGCATCCGACGAATAGTCGTGAACTGGGCGTTGGCCAGCGCGCCAATCTCGGCCGGCGGAATCTCGTCGTAGTGGGCGATGGTCCACTCGTCGAACACCTGGATGACGCTGAACGTCAGGCTGACCTGCAACGCCTGCGGCAGGTCGTCGGACACCGCCCCCGACGTGCGACCGATCAGGAGTAGTTCTTCGACCCAGGTGCGCACCGCGGCCATGGTGTCGCCGACGGTGCCGTGCTCCGCGGACGGCGACCGGCTGTAGAACATCCGGCCCAGGGTGAGGAACGACTCCTGGGTCTGGGAGGCGACGACGAGTTCGGCGAAGAACCGTTCGAGCCGCGGCCAGAACATGCGGCCGGCGAATTCCTCTGGCTTCGGAAATGTGATGGTCCCCGCCACAGTCTCGACTAATTCGCGTACCACGAATTCGAAGAGCTGCGCTTTCGAGCTCAGCACGTAGTAGAACGAGCTCTTGCTCATGTCGCACGCCTCGATGATGCGGTTCAGGGATGCGTTAGCGTAACCCGCAGAGGCGAATTCAGCTGCTGACACCTCGACGAGCCGCCGCCTTCGCTCCGGGTCCATCCGCCGAATTCGGCCCGTGTTCACGTCCAGATGATACCAAGTGGACCGGGTAGTACACAGAATGGTAACTTGGCGAATATGTTCGTGCCGAAATCCGTCGAAGCGCAATATGAGCAGGCCCGTGCCGACGACCTGCGCGTGCTGGTGGTGGGGGCGGGAATCGCCGGCGTCACGGCCGCGCAACTGTTCCGCCGGGGCGGGCGTCGCCCGGTGCTCATCGAGCGGGCACACGACGCCTCAGCCGCCGGCTACATGCTTGCCCTGATGCCGATGGTCGACGGCGCCATCGACGACCTCGGGGTCCGGGACCGGTATCGCGCGTCCAGCGTTTCCTTCGACCGCTACGCCGTACACGGGCACACCGGCCGCATGTTGCGTGAGGATTCGATGGCCGAAGTCATCGCCAGTTATGGCGATTACCGGGGCATCGCACGTGGGTCGCTGCTCGATGTGCTCTCGGCCGGAGGATGTCCCGTGACGTTCGATTCGACGGTCACCGCGCTTCAAGAAAACCCGGGCGGCGTCGAGGTGGGTATCACGACCGACGGTGTGACACAACAACTCGATTTCGACCTCGTCGTCATCGCCGACGGGATCGGATCGACGACGCGCGAGCTGGTGCCGGCTTACCGGCCAGCCGCGATCACCGATACAAAGTGGGGCGGCTGGGTGGTGTGGTCGCCGGGTGACGACGACACCGACCTCGGCGAAGAGGTTTGGGGCGACGGCTTTTTCATCGGCATGTATCCCGTCGCCGGACAGCTGGGAATCTTTCTCGGCGGGCCGCGTGCCGACACCGCCGTGGGGCCGGGACCGTTCGTCGAGTGGATCCGCGGCAAGCTTGCGACGGTCAACCCGCGAATCGCGCGTGCGCTGACGGCAGTGGCCCGGGCCGCCGATCCCTACTACTGGCCGCTGACCGATTGCCGCGCACCGGCGTGGACCACCGACCGCACGGTATTGCTCGGGGACGCGGCCGCGGGCTTTCTACCCACCGCTGGTGTGGGCGCGGGGATGGCGATGGAATCGGCGTTTATGGTGACACTTCACTGCTGTCGCAGAGGTCCCTAGCCAACGCCAGCTTCGCTGTGTTTGGCGTGTTCAGATCCCGGAGGATCTCAACCTTGCTCATGTACAAGACGTCACCGGTGAGAGCGCTCGGCGCACCTGGGCTCGGCGGTGACGAAGCCCAGGTGCTGCGTCGTGCCGGTGTAGGCGACGGGCTGCCGTTCCTACTCGGCCCCGACGGCTCGTACGACCTGGAGTTGAACCGGTTCGTGCGCGAGTTGGACGGGTGGGGTGTGCGCTCGGAACACACGAGAGAGGCGTACGCGCGTGATCTGATGTTGTTCGGCCGCTTCCTCCACGAGCACCGTGGTGGACGGTCCATCTGGGACGCCGGCCAGGACGATCTGCGCGCCTACAAGCGGGCGCGGCGGCGGACCAAGGGCTTCACGGTGTCCGCGTCGACCTGGAACAGGTTCATCGCGGCGCTAGACAAGTGGGTCAAGTGGGCGATACACGAGGAGCTGATCGAGGCCCAGCCGTTCCGCATGGTGGAGAAGACGGTGTTGACGCCCCGCGGGCTGGTACGGGTGCTGTTCAATGCCGAGCGCGAGGTCGAGGACAGCGCCGGGCCGGTGCGGTTCCTGGCCTACGAGGACTACCTGGTGTGGCGGGACGTCGGGTTGCGTGGCCAACTACCCGACGGCTCGCCGGACCCGAGTTGGCGCGGTCGGCACGGCGAGCGCAACGCGGTGTTCGCCGACCTGTTGGTCTGCACCGGGATGCGGCTGAGAGAGGCGTCGAGCCTCCTGGTCACCGAGGTACCGCCGCTGGCGCAGCGGCGGCTGACCGGAGACCTAAACCTGCCCGCGACGATCACCAAGCGCAGCCGGCCGAGGACGGTTTTCGTGTCGCGCCGCGTGCTGCGCGACCTGCACCACTACGTCGACATCGAACGCGACGAACTGGTCGAGCGCCGCCGGGCGGCCGGGGCTTACGGGTGTACGGACGCCTGGATGGGAGTTCGCTCCGCCGGCAAGACTGCGCTGACGCTCGTCGAGGATGGCCGCTCGCGGCCGTACTCGCGGGTGACGATCGAGGAACGGCAGCGACTGTGCCGGGTCGGCGACGACGGTCCGGGTGGTCCGTTGTGGCTGTGGCTCGGTGAGGACGGCTTGCCGCTGTCGCGGTCGACGTGGCAGGCGGTGTTTCGGCGAGCCAACGAACGGTGCGCCCGGTTCGGCCTGGACCTGGTGGTCCATCCGCACGCCCTGCGTCACACATTCGCCGTGCACATGCTCGGGCTGCTGCTGCGCCAGACCGTCCGCGCGTTGCGCATGGAGCCCGGCGAGACCCTGATGAGCCAGCAGGTGAAACGGCTGCTGGTCGGCGACCCGCTGCGCAAGTTGCAGCTACTGCTCGGCCATCGCCAGCGCGAGACGGTCTTCGTCTACCTCGACGTCCTGGACGAGGCGCAGGAGATCGTGCTGTCCGCGCTGCGCGAATGGGATGAACAAGCCGAAGCGCTGAGCAGGGTCCGGCTTGAGGATGGTGCTGCCGCGTGAACCGCACCGAGGGTGCCGGCTCCGGTCGCCGTGGCCGCTGGGCGGCTTTCCCGACCGAGGAGCAGATGCCCGCGCAACCCGCTCCTGTCCCGGACATCGGTCCGCTGGTGCTCCGGCTGCACCTGGATGGCGCCGACCGCACGTTCGACATGTCCGCGTGGCCATGCCCGCGGTTGACCCGCCAGCTTGCCGCGACGCTGCGCACGGTGGCCGCCGACGGACCCGAATCGAGTTACCAGGCGTTCAAGGTGAACCTGTTCTCGGTGCGGAAGTTCGTGCGGTTCATCACTGGAGCCGAACCGCAGAACGCCACCGAGGTCGAGTTCAGTGACCTGGAGGCCGAGCACATCGACGCGTTCGAGCAGGCGCTGATCGCCGAGTACGGACCGGACAGTGACCAGCCGCGCATCAGCATCGGTGTGGTGGTCCGGCTGCTCCGCGTGGCGTTCGACGCCAGCCCCACGACGTTCGATCCCGACCTGGCTATCCGGCTGAGGTTCCTCGGACGGGAAACCCGTGCCCGTCAGACGAGACCCTTGGATGCCTACCCGCAGAACGTGTTCGAGGCGATCAGGAACGCCGCGCTGGCGGATGTCCGCGCGATCGCGCGCCGAATACAGGATGGCGAAGCCCGAGCCGCGACGGGCCAGGACCCGAACGTCGGCGGTTGGGATGTGATCGAGAACGTGCTGTGGCACATCGCCCGTCACGGGCCTGTCACGATGCAGTTCCTGCGGCCCCTGGTCGGCAAGAGGCTGGGCAACGGGCGCCCGCTCAACGCGGCGCTCATCCTCACTCGGGAGGACAACGTCGTGTTCCTGATCCTGCTGATCTGCATGACCGGGCTTGAGCCGGAGTGCGCCAAGCGGTTGCAGGCCGACTGCTTGACCAACCCGGCCCGCGGGTTCGTGAGTGTCAACTATGTCAAGCGGCGCGCGCACGGTCGCCGGATCTCTAAGTCCATGCGGGTCAGCGATGGCGGTGCCCTGCACCATCCCGGCGGTCTGATCCGACTGGCGCTGCGGCTCACCGCGCGAGCCCGCGAGTTTAGTGGCAGCACCGATTTGTGGGTCGACTACGGAGACAAGGGCCTGCGGGACTCCTTCCCGCTCGGCGGGCAGGGTCCTTGGGGTCACGTGGACAACTGGCAGAAACGACACGGCATCGACCAGATGACCGACGCTGACGGAACGCCGGTGCGGCTGGATCTGCGGCGGCTGCGCAAGACCTACAAGTCCCAGCAATACCTCAAAGCCACCGGCGTGCTCGCCGACTTCACCCAGGGCCACACCGCCGACGTCGCCGCAAACCACTACGCAAACATCCCCGCCCACGACGAGCTGCACGACCAAGCCGTGGAGAACGGCCTGCGCGAAGCGCTGGACGTCGCGCTGCCGCCGCCGGTGGTACTCGACGAGGACGGCACCCGCCTCGATGCCGGAGAAGGGGACCTGCCACCCGAGCAGGTGCAGGCGCTGCTGTCGCGCGAGAGCGACGTGTTCCTGGCCTCCTGCCGCGACTTCTACGACTCGCCTTTCGGGGCGAAGGGCAAGCCGTGCCCGGTGTCGTTGTGGGGCTGCCTGGAGTGCCCGAACGCGGTGTTCACCACCCGGCACCTGCCGCAGGTTCTGACCTTCCTGGACTTCATCGAGCGCCAGCGGGAGGAGTACCCCGTCAGCGAGTGGAACGTGCGCTACGGCCTGGCGTGGGACCGGATCGTGCGCGGCATCCGGGCCAAGTTCCGAGACGAGCAGATCACCACCGCCCAGACGATCGCCGAAAGCGGTGGGGCACGGTTGCTGCTGCCGCCCGAGTTCTGGGAGGCCGTCGCGTGACCCGCGCCCCCGCACCGCGCCCGTCCGCCGCGCCGGAGCCATCGGCCGATCCCTGGGTGCTGCCCGAGTCCTTGACCACCGAGACAACTGGCCGCGGCCCCCGGTTCAGCGACGACATCTGGGATTTCCGACCGTTCGCGCCCCGCAGCAACGGCTACCTCCGGCTGGACTTCACCGAGCTGCCCGACGAGATCGCGATGCTCACGGCCAAGGAGTTCATCTACTCCCGCATCCACCGCGTGGTCCCGCTGTCCTACGGATCGCGGACCGCCCGACCGATGAAAATCACCAACACCTACAAGGACTTCATCATCGTGCGTCAACTGTTTACCGAGCTCGGCAAGCAGGGCGTGACGCGCTTGGCGCAGGCCCGCCAATCCCACCTGGACGCGACCGCACGCGTCTGGCGTGAGACCTGTGTGCCAAACACGCTGGCTGTCCGGATCGGCGTCATCCAGCACCTGGAGGCGCACAGCCCGTACCTGACCGCGGACCGCCTCACCGTCGTGCCCTGGAAGGGCCGCCCGGCCACCCAGGTCGCCGGGCGGCGACCGGACGAGGAGAACAGCACCCCGCGCATCCCCGAGCCGATCATGGCTCCACTGCTGCGCGCCGCCCTGTTCTACGTCCAGACCGCCAGCCGGGACCTCCTGGCCGCCCAGCGGGAAATCGCCGACCTGGAGCAGGCCCGAGCAGGCGGCCGGTGCCGGCATGGCGAGGCTGTCACCAAGATCGAGGCGTTCCTGGACCGCCGCCGTCAGGAGGGGCGAGGTGTTCCCGCACTGCCGCTGTACTGCCTGGCCCAGCGCCCGACCGCGCCGGTTGTCGACGGCGTCGTGCAAGCCCCGAACGCCGCTCTCGTCGCCCTGATGAGCGGAACCAACAGCTTCCAGGGGCATCCGACACGGCTGATGGAGCAGATCGGCGCCGAGATCGGCTACGAAGAGGGTGGTCTGGACACGCCGATCTCGACGTGGCCGGACACCGGGCGACCCTGGCGAGGGCGGCTGAATCACCGCAGCCTGCATGACGAACTGCACCACCTGCGCACCGCCTGCTGGGTGCTGGTGGCTTACTTGTCAGGACTTCGGGACATGGAAGTCCTGGAGCTGGCGCGGGACTGCGCTGTCACCACCACCACCGCCGTTGACGGCCGGACCCGCTACAAGCTGCGCGGCCGGGTCTTCAAGGGCCGCAAGCTCACCGGTGACGAGGCCGAGTGGGTCGTGCTCGACGCCGTTCACGAGGCGATCGACGTCCTGCTGCAGATCAACGACGACCCCACGCATCTGTTCGGTTACCGGCTCTGGCCCGCCAGCAAGCCACGGCTGGCGAACAAGCTCACCGAGCGCCTCGGTGGTTTCCGGGACCACGTCAACGAGCTGTTCGGTACCCAATCGTCCGACGGGGTGGCCGAACCGTTCGTCCCCGCCGACGGGGAACAGCAGTGGGTGTTCACCACCCGGCAGTTCCGGCGGAGTCTGGCCTGGCATATCGCACACCAGCCCTTCGGTGTGGTCGCCGGTGCCCGGCAGTACCACCACGCCAAGGTGACCATGTTCGAGGGCTATGCCGGGACCTCAGCCTCTGGGTTCGCCGCCGAGGTCGCCGCCGAGGAGGCGGTCGCCATGCTCGACTACGTGGAGGATCTTTACCGGGATTGGAACACCGGCGCCCAGTCCGGCGGTGGGGCGGCCGAGCGGATCAACGCCGAGTTCCAGCGCATTCGGCGCGAGCTGGGTGATCTCCCCGGCGTCGTGTCCGACGAGCTGCGGCTGCGGACGATGCTTCGGCATCTCACCAAGACGCTGCATCCCGGCGTGCTCAACGACTGCTTCTTCAACGCGGCGACCGCGGTCTGTGTCAAGCGAGCCAAGGTCGTCGGGCAGCCCGTTCCGCAGCACAACATGTGCCTGCGCTGTCCGAACGCCCGACGGTCCACAGTGCACCGGCCCCGGCTGGCCGCCGCCCGCAATCAGGCCCTGGATCTCCAGGCGTCCTGCGAGAAAGCCGGTCCGGTCCCGAAACTCCAGCAGGTCGCGCTCACCGGCTACATCACCGAGCTCGACCAGCTCATCGGTGATCTCGACAGCGAGGAGGCGCAGGCGTGACCCGCGTCGCTACCCAAGTCCGCCTGGAGCAGGCGCTGACCCGGCTGCTCGCCGGTCAGCCGACTGTGACCGACGGCGAGCTGACGGTCTCCAACCTGTGCCGGGAAGCCGGTGTGGGCCGCGACTCGTTCTACCGCTCGCCTCCGGAGTTCAAGGACGCCGTTGTTGCGGCACAAGCGAATCGAGAAGCCCAGCAACCTGAACTCGTCGCGCTGCGCGAGGAGATCACCGCCCTCAAGCGGGAACGCAAACAGACCGCCAGCGACCACGCCGCCACCGTGCGGGAACTGGAGGAGACGATCAGGGTCTACGCCAACCAGATCCAGGTCCTCGCCCTGCGCAACTCGGAGTTGGAGGACCAGATCCGACATCTGGCGCACCACGATCCCGACGTGATCTCGCTTCACACCCGGAGGTGACCCCCGTCCACCGACGCTGTGACACCGAGAGCGGCCGGGCGGTTTCTAGATGGCGAGCTGTTCGAGGGCGGCGAGGTACGCCTCGGTGTAGGTCGGGAATTGGGCGACGCCGTCGAGCAGGGTGTCGATGGAGATCTGGGCGCGGATGGCGAGGGCGGCGGTGTGGATCCATTCCCCGGCTTGGGGTGCGATGGCCCAGGCCCCGATGAGCGTCCGCTGGGTGCGGTCGGCGATGAGACCGAGGGTGCCGTCGGGGTCGGTTTCGTAAGTCCAGGGTCGCGCGATCGAGTCGGCGAGGTCGAGTTCGGTGGTGGCGATGTCGAGGCCACGCTGGCGGGCTTGGTCGGTGGTCAGGCCGACAGCGGCGATCTCGGGTTGGGCGAACACGACGCGGGGGATGCCGCTGTAGGTGGTTTGGCGGGGTGTGCCGAGGATGTTGTCGGCCACGACCCGTCCTTGGTACATGGCGACGTGGGTGAACAGCGCGACCCCGGTGACGTCGCCGAGCGCCCAGAGGCCGGCGGTGACGCGGCAGTGCTCGTCGACCTCCAGCGCGCCGCGCGGGTCCGGTGTGACCCCGACAGTCTCCAGGCCGAGCCCGTGGGTGCGGGGGCGGCGTCCGGTGCCGAGCACGACGACGTCGGTGCGCACGGTGGTGCCGTCGTCGAGGTCGATCACCGTATCGGCGCCGTCGCGGCGCGCGGCGGTGGCCTGCCGGCCGAGACGGACGTCGATGCCGTCGGCGCGCAGGTGGGTGGCGACGATGTCCCCGACACGGGGGTCTTCCCGGTCCAGCAGCCGGTCGCCGCGCTGGATCAGGGTGACCCGAGCGCCCATGCGAGCGAGGAATTGGCCGAGTTCGATCCCGACGGCGCTGCCGCCGATCATCACGATCCGCTCGGGGATCTCGCGCAGGGTGGTAGCTTCCCGGTTGGTCCATACGCTGACCTCGTCCAGGCCCTCGATGGGTGGGTGGATCGCGTCGGAGCCGGTGGCGATCACCACGTGCTCGGCGGTGAGTTCCCGGCCACCGGCCCGTACCCGCCACGGGTCCCGGCCCACCAGGGCTGCGGTGGCCTTGATAACCGTGACGCCCTGCTTCTCGTATCCGGTGACCTGCTCTGTGTCGTCGAGGTGGCGGATCATGTAGTCGCGGTAGTCTCGCAGTGCCGCCCAGTTCTGCGCCGGAGTGGACAGGCCGGCCGCGTGGGCGGCTTCGGCGCGGGCCTCGGGTGGGCGCAGCAAGGTTTTGGACGGGATACACGCCCAGTAGGCGCACTCCCCGCCGATCAGTTCCTGCTCGATCAACGCGACCCGCCGTCCGCCCGCGTGCAGGCGCGAGGCGGCGGTCTCGCCGCCCGGTCCGGCGCCGATCACGATTACATCGAAGTCCGTACTCACAGTGGCTGTCCCTTCTCGGTGATGGCGGTTCGGGCGGCGCAGGTGGGCGTCAGCAGCACCCGCCGGGCTCGGGCTCCTCGGATTGAGCGGCGTCCAGCTGCCGGCCGAGTTGATAAGCGTCGGCGACTGGGAGGACCGATCCGCCGGGGTGCTCAGCGAGCCAGGGCGCCGCGGCGTCGGCGTCGGCGAAGAAGTGCACGTGGTTGCAGAAGGAAGCCCGTACGGAGACCAAGTCGTCAGGCGTGACGATGGAGACCATCGCGGTCTGGGGCTCGACATCCCTGACTCGGTCGGGCTCGACGGTGAGCCGTATCGGGGCACCGGTGCTGTGGCAGGGGGATTCAACCTGGGCGGATTGGCCGAGGGTGGCGGGGAAGATGAGGGTGTCCAGGGCACACCAGGTGTAGAGCTGGTGGCCGTCGACGGTGAAACGGTGCGGGGTCGGGCGCAGCGTGATGCCGTAGCCGACGATCCGTCCGGCGTCGTCGTATTCGGTGTCGCGCAGTCGGCCCACCGCCTGCGCAACCTCGTCACCGGCGCGGCCGGTGGCGGCCGCGAGGTCGGCAATCGTGAGGGGTTCGCCGCGGGCCAGTTGCCGCAACAGCGGCTGCCATAGCCATCCGGCCGGGCTGTCCTGGCGGGAGAAGACACTATCCATAGTGGACACCACGGTGTCCAGGTCATTCGTCATCGGGATTGTCCTTCCGAGAGCAGGGTTTCAGGAGGCGCAGCAGGAGAGTTTGGACACGTCGCGGGTGAAGGTTTGGGCGGCGAGTTTGATGCCCTCCGCCATCGTCAGATAGGGGCACCACAGGTCGGCCATCTCGTGCACCGTCATCTGGTTTGCCAGCGCATAGACAGCGGTGGCGATGACGTCCCCGGCGCCCGCGGCGAGCACGTGCGCGCCGAGCAGCCGCCCGGAGCCTTGTTCGGCGACGAGCTTGATCGCGCCGCGGGTGTCGCGGTTGACCAGCGCCCGCGGCACGTACTCCAGCGGCAGCACCCGGCACTTACAGGCGTAGCCCTGCTCCACCGCTTGGACGTCGGTCAGCCCGGCGGAGGCGAGACTGGGCGTGGTGAAGGTGACCGCGGGCAGGTGATGGTAGTCCAGGGTGCGCCCGGCGTCGCCGAAGGCGTTGTCGACCACGACGCTGCCATGGGCCCCGGCGACGTAGACGTACTGCGGGTGCCCGGTGACGTCCCCGGCCGCCCAGACGCGCGGGTTGTCGGTGCGCAGATACTCGTCGACGACCACCTCCCCGCGATGCCCGGTCTTCACGCCCACCGCGTCGAGATTGAGCCCGGCGGTGACCGGGTTCCGCCCAGTCGCGAGCAGCAGCCGCTGCCCAGTCACCCGCTGCCCACCGGCGGTGACGACGACGCCCGAACCATCGGCCTCAACCTCAGTGGCGCGCTCGGCGATCACGGCGATGCCGTCGTCAGCGAACACCCCGGCCAGCAGGCCGGCGAGTTCCGGTTCGGTGTGCGGGGCGAATCGGCCCACGATGCTCACTCGGACGCCGAGGTGGGCGAACAGTTGCGCCTGCTCCAGCCCGACGTAGCCGCCGCCGACGACGACCAACGACTCGGGCAGTTCGGTCTGCTCCATCGCGGTGGTCGAGGTCAGGTAGTCCACCCGGTCGGCTCCGTCGAGGCCGTCGGTACGCGGGGTGGAGCCGGTGGCGATCAGGTAGTGCTCGGCCTCGACCCGGACGTGGCCGCCGTCATGCAGGTTCACCTCCAGCGCCGGTCCCTCGATGAACCGGGCCTCGCCGGGCAGGATCTCCCACCCGTACTCGGCGGCCAGGTCGACGTACTTCTCCGCCCGCAACCCTGCCACCAGCGTGTCCTTGCCACCGATCAGCGCGGCGGCGTCCACCGGGCCCGCGCTGGTGGAAATCCCCGGAAAGTGCTGGTCCAGCGCCACATGGCGGGCCTCGGCCGCGGCCAGCAGTGCCTTCGACGGCACACAGCCGACGTTGACGCACGTCCCGCCAACGGTGCCGCGCTCGATCATCACCACGCTCTTGCCCTTGCCGCGGGCCGCGATCGCCGCCGCGAACGCACCCCCACCCGAACCGATCACCGCCAAGTCGTACCGCACCAGCGATCTCCTCCCACTGACATATTCGTCTTCCCGGATGCATAGATGCTAACCTAAGATTCGTACATCCGGATACGACAGACACTCGATGTGAGGACGGCGACCGTGGCCGACGCTTCCGAACGCAGCAGCACGCTGCTGCCCACCGAGCCGAACGGGGTGGAGATGATGGCGAAATTCTTCCGCGCCCTCGGCGACCCCGCCCGGCTGCGGCTGCTGGAGTTCCTGCTGCACGAGGAACACGCCGTGGGCGAATGCGTCACGCACATCGGCCTGTCCCAGGGCCGGGTGTCCAGTCACTTGGCCTGCCTGTCCGACTGCGGCTACGTGCAGCTGCGCCGCCAAGGCCGCTTCGCCTACTACCGGGTCACCGACCCCCGCGTCGCGGAACTGGTGCTGCTGGCGCGCTCGCTGGCCGCGGACAACGCCGCCGCCCTCGCCGCGTGCATGCGCATCACCGCCCCGAACGCCTGACCAGCCGAGGAGACCGCCTCCATGTCGACCAACCCCGGCTCCGAGAGCAAGCGCACCGCGCTCGCCGCCGCCGGTTTCCTCCTGGTCCCCATCGTGTGTTGCGGCCTGCCGGTGCTGATCGCCGCCGGAGCCCTTGGCGCGGTGGGCTCGGTACTGGGCAACCCCTGGGTCATCGGCACCGCCGTCGTGGTGGTCCTCGCCGCGGTGACGCGGTTCGCGCGCCGGCGCGTCACCCGACACGGCGCCACCCGAGACAACTCGTGCTGCCCGCCCGTGCCACCCGCCCGCGACCAGCCCGATCGGCCACACGAGTCCTCCCACCCCAACCAGGAGTCCTGACCCATGCCTGACGCACCCGCCCCGACCGGACCTGCCGCGCCGCGCTCTCGTCGACGACTCGTCACGATCGCGCTGACCGTTATCGCCGTCGTCGGGATCTCCGTCGTGCTGTATTCGGCGTTTTCCCCGTCGAGCAAGCAGACCGCGTCCCCACCCGCTGCCGACGGCAGCGCAAAGGCCGGGACCACTGCCGCTGCGGGAGCGTTCACCGCCCGAACCCTGCAGGGCGTGCAGGTCGCGGTGCCCGGCTCGCGGCCCAGCGTGCTGTTCTTCTTCTCCGTCGGGTGCGGCGGTTGCGGTCCGGCCACCCACACCCTCGCCCAGGTCCAGCAGGCGGTCGGCACGAAGGCGAACTTCGTCGCCGTCGACATCGGCCCCGGCGAAACCGAGCAGGACATCACAGACTTCCTCACCGCCAACCAGGCCACCAGCCTTGCCTACGCCAGCGACAGCAACGCCACCCTGATCAGCGCCTACCAGGTCACTCAGCTGTCCACCGCCGTCGTGCTGGACGCCTCCGGCAAACCGGTGTTCCGCGCTGTCGAGCCCACCGCCGATCAGATCCGTGCCGAACTGGCCAAGGTGAGCGCGTGATCGGCCCGCTGTTGGCGCTCGCCTTCGGCGCCGGGATGCTCGCCCCGGTCAACCCCTGCGGCTTCGCCGTACTGCCCGCCTTCCTCGCCTACGCCGTCGACACCGGCGACGGCCAGGCGGACGCGCGGCCCGGCGCTTTGTCCCGGCTGGCCGGTGGCCTGCGCGCCGGGCTCGCGCTGACCGCCGGGTTCGCCGGCACCTTCACCGCCATCGGACTACTACTCGCCCTCGGCTTGCGTTCCCTGACCGGTGTCATCCCGTGGCTGGCCGCCGCGCTCGGCGCGATCCTGGCCGTGGGCGGCCTGGCCATGGTCGCCGGCGGACACCTGCCGCTGCGGCTACCCACCCGCCGTTCCGGCACCCCGCGGCAGGGGCCCAGAGGCATGGTGGCCTTCGGCGCCGGGTACGCACTGGCCTCCGCCTCCTGCACGCTCGCGGTGCTGCTCGCGGTCGTCACCCAAGCCCTGGCCAGCACCAACATCTCCGGCGTCCTGGTCGTATTCGCCGCCTACGCCGCCGGCTCCGCCACCCTGCTGCTGTCCCTCGCGCTATTCGCCGCATTCGCCAGCGGCCTGATCAACCGGTTCCTCCGACGGCTGCTGCCCCACATGAACCGCATCACCGGCGCCGTGCTTGCCCTTTCCGGCGGCTACCTACTCCTTTACTGGCTGCCACAACTACTCGGCGGGCACCCCGGCATCGGCGCACTCACCGGCGTCGTCGGCACCGTGTCAGCCTGGATCACCGGACACCAACTTGCGATCGCCATCACCGCACTCGGCCTCATCCTCGTCACCGCGATCGCCACCCTCACCCGCCGCGAACGCCGCCACACCACCACCGACACCGCCGACGACTGCTGCGCACCCAGGCCACAGCCCGAAGAAAATGCGGACCAGGTAGGAGGACCCGGCAGCAGGTGACCTGCCTGCCGGGATCCAACTGGCACGCGGGCCTCTACGATGCGAGCCCGAGGCGGCCGGATTGTCCCCATGGGAGTCCGGCAGGCGGCAAAGCCTTGCTGTAGAAGCAAACCACCACAGTCGACGACGCA
Source organism: Mycobacterium sp. 29Ha (assembly GCF_032883055.1). NCBI lineage: Bacteria > Bacillati > Actinomycetota > Actinomycetes > Mycobacteriales > Mycobacteriaceae > Mycobacterium > Mycobacterium sp. 29Ha. Next base: position 78,601 of record NZ_JAMQTI010000016.1, on the reverse strand, counting down.
GGGCTGCGGACTCTGCATGCCTCCATCTTCACGGAGAATCGCGCAAGCATCGCCCCGCACCACGCCGCCGGTTGCTGAACCGTCGGCATCCGCGAACGCATCGCCCAGCGGGGCGGCGTCTGGCACAACACAGTCTTTTATCGAACGCCGCTCAGCCGTCCGATGATCGGTCGGCCCAGTCTGACTGGACATTTGCCGCAACGAGTGGCCATTCCGCAAAGGCTCGGCTACCGCCAGTTCGCAACGCGGCCATCAAGAGTTCAGTGAGACATGAGGGTCCTTGAGCGGCTACTTCACCGTTCGATGATCGGGCAGATCGATCTGTTCGGTTCCGACTCGGTATCGGCTGCCACGGCGGTGTCCCGACTGGCGGTGAGGCTCGCACGCAGCGCCAGCAATTCGGTAATGGTGTTGTCGATCTCCGCGATCCGGGCGTCGAGTAGATCCCGTACGGCTCCGCACGGGGTGGGACCGGCGCGGCGGAGGGTGAGGATGGTGCCGATGTCGTCCAGGGGGAGGTCCAGGGCGCGGGCGCGGCGGATGAAGGTGAGGGTGTCGACGTCGTCCTGGTTGTAAAGGCGGTACCCGGCCGCAGTGCGCTGGGCGGGCGGCAGCAGGCCGCGCTCCTCATACAAGCGCACGGCCTTACGGGTGAGCCCGGCCGCCTGGGCGGCCCGCCCGACGGTCATCGCCTGGGCCATCGTCTGCCTCCTTCGCGTCCCGGCCGCTCGCCTTGACCTTCACCTGGGGTGAAGGTTTTAGCGTCTCCAGTGTAGGACCGGAAACCGAAGGGAGGCGCAGGTCATGGCAATAGTCGAGTGCGAGGTGTACCGGCGCCCGGACCCGGAGCGCGGATGTGAGATGACCGTCACCAAGGGCGCCGTCCCAGGCCACGGTCGCGACCGCAACCCCACCTGTTGCTGCGGGCACACCATGGAGAAAGTCCGCTGAGCCGCGGCCAGCCAGGACGTGCGGGCACCGGGCTGCGCCAGGTGTTCTCCCATCCTGGTTACCGCCGGTTGTGGGCGGCGCGCACCGCTTCTGCCTGGGGTGACGCGTTCGCCACCGTGGCGTTGGGCCTGCTGGTGTGGGACCGCACCGGCTCCGGGCTCGGTGTGGCCGGGGTGATCGTCGCGGAGATCGTCCCGGTGCTGCTGCTGGCACCGTTCGCTGGGGTGGCAGTCGACTGGTTCTCGCCGGTGCGGGTCATGGTGGTTGCCGACTTGGCGCGCGTGCTGGTGGCTGCGGGGCTACCGCTGGTCGCCGGCTCGGTGCCGGGCATCTACGCGGTGGCGTTCGCCATGTCCGCAGCGTCGGCGTTGTTCAATCCGGCCGCCAGTGCCGCGCTGCCCGCGCTGGTGAACGAGGAGGAGTTGATCGCCGGGAACTCGGGGATCTGGACCGCCGCGGTGCTCTCCCAGATCGTGCTCGCCCCGGCTGCGGGTGCCGTGGTCGCGACCGTCGGCTATGGCCTGGCGTTCTGGGTGAACGCAGCGAGCTTCGCCGTCTCGGCGCTGCTGCTGTCCCGCCTGCACCTGCTGCGCCCGGCAGCCGATGCGGCCCGTGCCGCCTGGTGGCATCAGGCCCGAGACGGCATCAGGGTGCTGGCCGGGCACCGGGTGCTGCGAGCCTTGGCCGCTGGTCAGGCCCTGGCGGCGTTGTCGGCCGGAGCGACCAGTGCCCTGCTGGTTGTGTTGATCCGCGAGCGCCTGGGCAGGGGCCCCGCCGGATACGGAATCGCGCTGGCCTGCATCGGCGTGGGCGCCGCAGCAGGCCCGTTACTGCTGACCCGGCTGATCACCGATCCTCGCAAACCCGCGTTCATTTTCGGACCCTATCTGTTGCGCGCCGCCGTAGATGCCGTCCTTGCGAGTGTCCGCGTCCCGGTGGTGGCGTTGGGCAGCCTGGCCGGCTACGGCGGGGGCACCTCTGCCGGCGCAGTCACCTTCAACTCGCTGCTGCAGGCCGAAACCCCACCCGCCGCACGCGGCCGGGTCTTCGCCGCCTTCGATCTGATCTGGCAACTCGGCCGCCTGGCCTCCCTCGGGCTGGGTGGGTGGCTGGCTGATGCGGCAGGGATCACCGCCGTCTACGCCGCAGGGGCTGCACTGCTCGTCGCTGCCGCTCTGATCGGCCGAGCCGGTCTGACCGACCATCGCCACCACCAAGAGAAGAGGCGCTGACGCGAGGACTTCGGCGCCGGCGACGACGCTCGGCCACTGGCATCAGTCCGACGAACAGAGCTCCGACTCCGCAGCGATCACCAGGGGCCGGCTGGAAAATCGCCATTCACACCAGGCCCGCCCTTGGAGAATCCCGAGGTAGGTTCCACCGAGGCGCCGCCGCCCTGCGACACCGTTCCTTCTGCGACAGCTTGACTGTTTACATAAGCACGGGGGTGCTTGCTCGCATGCTGCGGCATGGGGATACGTCACGGCTCCCCGTTCTGCTTCGCAACTTCGAGCTCGGCCAGCGCCCCCGGGTGGAGGCCGCCCAGGACAATTCCCGCCTGTTGGCGACGCTGATGTTCCACCGCAGCAGGAGCCTCGCGTGGGCCCGGGAGTTCGCGATGCGGTTCGTCAGCGTGGAACGGGCGCTGCGGCCGATTCAGCGGCTGCTGCAGGAACAGCCGGACCCGGACCTACTCGTCGGGGAAGCCGTGGGCGCGACGTAGCGTTGAAGTTCAAATGCAGCTTTCCGTCCTAGACCTCGTCCCGGTACGCACCGACCAGTCCACGTCGGATGCGCTCGCGGCCTCGACCCACCTCGCGCAGACCGCTGACCAGCTCGGTTACACCCGATACTGGATCGCCGAGCATCACAACATGCCCTCGGTCGCGGCGACCAGCCCGCCGGTCGTCATCGCCCATCTCGCCGCGCACACAACCCGGCTGCGTCTCGGCTCGGGCGGTGTCATGCTGCCCAACCACGCCCCCCTTGCGGTCGCCGAACAGTTCGCGTTACTGGAGGCCGCGCATCCGGGACGGATCGACCTCGGCATCGGCCGAGCCCCGGGCTCCGACCCGGTGACGTCGATGGCCTTGCGCGGTGCTGCCGGTCGCGACGACCGCGATATCGAGGCGTTCCCCGAGTATCTCGACGACGTGGTGGCCCTGATGGGCGCCGCCGGGGTGCGGGTACCGATTCCGAACCAGCGCTACGTCCTCAAGGCGACCCCGGCCGCGGTGACGGAACCCAAGCTGTGGTTGTTGGGCTCGTCGATGTACTCGGCGCATCTGGCCGCGGCCAAGGGGCTGCCGTACGTGTTCGCGCACCACTTCTCAGGTCAGGGCACCGCGGAGGCGCTGGCGGTGTACCGGTCGGAGTTCCGGCCGAGCGACCTGGCGTCGGAACCCCTGACGTTTCTCACCGTAAATGCGGTGGTGGCCGAAACGCACGACGAGGCAGTGGCTCTGGCGCTGCCGAACCTGCAGATGATGGCGCGGCTGCGGACGGGTCAGCCGCTCGGGGCGCTGGACCTTGTCGAGGACGCCCAATCCGCGGTGGTCAGCCCCCAGGCAGAGCTCATCGCCGACGCCGTCCTGCGCCGTTCGGTGGTCGGATCGCCTAGCGAGGCGGCCGAGCAGATGCGCGCGCTGGCCGATGAGTTCGGCGTCGACGAGGTCATGGTCAACCCCGCGGCGTCGGCGCGCCGCGGCACTGACCCCGCGACGGCACCCGCACGGGACAAGACGTTGGAATTGCTGGCGAAAGAGCTTTTCTAGTCAGGACTTCGGCGTCAGAGCGACAACACTGATGGGTCGCGTCGTCTTCTTCTGATAGGCCGTATATCGGCCGCTGTTGTTCTCGTCGGCGATGCGGAACAGGCGGGCGTAGTCGGGGTCATCCGGCCCGACGATGCGCGCGGTGACCGGGAACCGCTTCGGCCCCACATTGATCTCGACGTCGGGGTTCGCCTTCAAGTTGTGGTACCACGCCGGATAGCGTCTGGCGCCCGCGTTGGACGCGACGATCAGGTAGTTCTCCCCGTCCTTGGCATAGGTCAGCGAGTTCGTCCTTGCCGCACCGGTTTTCGCTCCGACCGAGCGAAGCAACAGGTTCGGGGGAGCGAAGGGTAGGCGGTGGCCCACCCAGCCGTTGGTCGCTTGATAGATCTTGTCGTGGATGCTCAGTACCTTCAGCATCGCCCGCTGCACACGTGACGTCATGGGTCAATCCTGCTCAGCGGGGTCGAGTTTCGCCAGCGCCTCCCGCAGAAGGCGTCCGGACTCCTCGCGATCCGGGTCCCGTCGCATCAGCATGCCTTTCGCGAAGGACAGCTTGTCGCCGCTCTGGCGCGGCAACACGTGCAGGTGGATGTGGAACACGCTCTGAAAAGCGGCCTTTCCGTCATTGATGACCACATTGTTGCCGTCGGCGTGCAGACCGGATTGACGCGCTGCCCGCGCGATCCGCTGCCCGATGGTCACCATGGCGGCAAGGGTTTCCGGCGGCGTATCGGTCAAGTCGACGGTGTGTTGCTTCGGGATGACCAGGGTGTGGCCGCGGGTGAATGGCCGAATGTCCAGTATTGCCAGGTAGTCGGCGTTCTCATAGATCTTGATGGCCGGCGATTCGCCGGCGACGACGGCGCAGAACACACAGGACATCCCGCCACGTTAGCGAAACCACTGCGGCGCCCACCTCTCGGTGGGCGCCGCATCGGTCAGACCTCGTCAGCCATTGCTATTGCTGCTGTTGTTGCCGTTGTTGCTCGACGAGTTGTTCGAGGAGTTGTTGTTCGACTGGTTGCCGCCGGCGTTGCCGTTGGCGCTGCTGCGCGCACTGCCGCCGGTCGCAGTGCCGCCATTGGCGGTACCGCTACGGGCACCACCGGTGCTGGTGGCATTGCCGCCGCGGGTGATGTTTTGGCTGCTGCTCGCCGAACCGCCCTCGCCGTCCCCGGCGTCTTGATCCACGTCAGCGTCGCCGCCGGTGGCGTCACCCCCGGCTGCGGCGGAGTTGGCGGTGCTGGTGCCGCCGGTGGCACCCGTGGTGCCGCCCACCGTTTGCGAACCGGTCCCGGCGCCGCCGGTGCCCGGTCCGTCGAGCGCGCCGGTGCCGGCTCCACCGACGCCCGTTTGAGCGGCCGTAGTCACCGGAACCGCCACACCACCGGTCGACACCGGCACGCCGGTGGCGACGCCCCAGCCGCCCAATCCCAGCCCGCCCAGTGCTGCACCGAGATTCGAGCCACCGACGCCTATGCCGCCGAGTGCCGGGTTCAGGCCCAGTGCAGAGCCCGCGGTGACCACGTCCACATCAGCGGCGGTGCTCGCCGCGGTGCCACCGACCGCGGCGCCGCCGGTTGTTGGTGCGGCGTTGGTCGCATTACCGCCGGCGATGACGGGGCTGAGAATCGGGACGTTCAGCTGGCCGTTGGCGATGTTGCCGTTGGCGACCCCGAACTGGTTGCTGATGCCGTTGCCGTTCGATCCGATCTGGCTGTTGTTGCGGCTCAACACTTCGTTGAACCAGCCGCAGCCGAAGCCTGAATCAACGCAGTTGTCGGCCTGTGCACTGGCTGCGCCCGCGAGGGCACCCAGTCCGAGGGCGCTGCCTGCGATCGCGCCGATCGCCACTGTGCGACTCAACCTGCCTGGTTCTCGAGTCTTGTTGTCTTTGGTCATTTCGCTTGAGCTCCTTTGCTTTTGCTCTGTGCCGATACTTTGGCGTCGGATGCAGTGTCGTCCTGTCCCACACTGCTGCCCGATGTCAGTTCATCCACACCTCCCTGGACCCCTCAGGCGTCGGAATCGCCGTTGCCATCGCCACCGCTGTCGCTTGCTTCACCGTTACCGGTACCGACGGAACCGCCGCCGGTGGCACCGGCGCCACCGGTCGGTTGGCCGGTCGGCTGGCCCCCGTGGTTCGTGTCGTTCGACGTCGCGCTTGCAGAGGTGTTACGGGCCGCGGTAAGACCGGCGATCCTGTTGAGAGAGAACAGATTCCGTCGTTCCTGCTGGCTCTGACGATTGCGGCCCGTACCACCCGTAGCTACGCTGCGCGCACCTTCGGTGCGGGAGGCGGACACGAGGGATATAACGTCGTCGAGGTCTTTCGGCCCGGCGGTGGTGGAACCCCCCGCACCGCGACCACCGGGACCGATGTTCACCTGGTCGTTGTAGATATTGCCGGAGCCACTTGCGGCCTGGTTCGTGTTGCCATTGCCGGTCCCCGTGACGACGGTGCCTCCACCGGTCACGGTGTTGGTGCTGCCGTTGCCGTTGCCGTCTGCGGTGTTGGTGATGGCCGAGTTGTTGCTCGTGTTGCCGCCGCCCCACGTCCACTGCGGATTCGAGATGTTGGATACGAATGACCCGTATTGGTGGCTGTTGCCGTTGCCGCCGCCGAACACGAACGAGCCCAACGGATTTCCCATCGAGGAGATCGATTGGCTGCCGTTGCCGTTGTTCATCGTGACGTTGGTGACGGTGACGTTGTTGCTGATGTTGGCGCCGGTGAGGCTGGTCTGCGGATTGAAGATGTTCCCCGAGAGGAGGGAGAACTGAGAGGCGTTGCCGTTACCCGCCCCACCTGAAAGGAATGGCAGTAAGCCGCCTGCGTCCGCCATAGCGACGCTGCCGTTGCCGTTGTTCATCGCGACGTTGGTGACGGTGACGTTGTTGCTGATGTTGGCGCCGGTGAGGCTGGTCTGC
>NZ_JAMQTI010000016.1:0-71842 GCF_032883055.1 Mycobacterium sp. 29Ha | reverse complement strand
GGGTTGAAGATGTTTCCCGACAGGAGCGAGAACTGAGCGGTGTTGCCGTTGCCTTGACCGCCGGCGCCGTCCGCGACGGCATTGTTGCCGTTGTCCATCGTGACGTTGGCGACCTTGACGTTGTTGGCGACGTTCGCACCGGACAGGCTCAGCTGTGGATTGAAGACGTTGTAGGACGCGATGTTGACGCGAGTGCCGACGTTGCTGCCATCGGTGCCGCTGAGATTGATCTGGATCGACAGCAATCGATCGATGAAGCCGTAGAGCCTATTCAGCGCAGCTCCGCCGATGATCATATTCGTGCTGCTGTTGTTCCCGCTGGCGCTGATCTGTGGGTTGAAGACATTGCCTTCGAGAATGTTGACCCGGGTCGCGCTGCCGGCGCCATCGACCTCCGGGCCGGGCAGCAGTATCGACAATGCTTCCGCCGTGGGGGCGCCCAGGTAGGAGGCTGCGCCGATACCGAGCGCCGCACCACCCGCTGCCACGGAGCTTGCGAGTGCGGTCCGCCGCGCGGGCACCTTCCGGTGGGCGCCCGCCTTCTTTCGCCGCGTGCGCTCGTTACGCCGAACCCGAGCCATCCGCTTCCCCTCTCCCGCGCTGGAGACATGATCAGTTGCGTGAAGCGGACACTAGATCTTTGCTGAGAGGTGTGTCAAGGATCATAGTTGCGTTTCAATCGGACGGATTCTCATAAGGTTTGGCAAATATGGACTGGATGACCTACCAGTCGTACCGACCCAGGTCGGGATGTGATATAGAGGCTGGAACTGGGCTGATTTTCGTCTCACAGAGTATTGTTTTAGCTAGGGTGCTATATCAAAAATTTGCTCATGTGTAAATCGCAAACAGGTTGATATTGGTGACTGTCATCGGTCGACGCCCTGGTCAATAGCATGATAATTAACTGAATGACGTCAATACGCGGCATGGCGGTTCGCTGGCCGGGCCAACCAGTGACGCGCCGCGCGTCCTGCCGTTGCGCCCGCGAAGGTCCGCGATCGTGAAACGGCTTCTTTGACTTACGTCTTGTCGCCTCGGATACCGCTCTATGCTTCGGCCTCGATGGACGATCGTGAACTCGCCTTCGCAGGTGCCGCGCAGCAGGCCCGCATGCTCGCAGACGGCACCGTCACCGCGCCGGCGCTGCTCGATGTCTACCTGGATCGCATCGGTCGCTTCGACCCCGAACTGAGGTCCTACCGGGTCGTGCTCGCCGACACCGCCCGCGAGCATGCGGCCATCGCACAGGCCCGCCTCGACGCCGGTGAACGACTGCCGCTGCTCGGCGTGCCGATCGCCATCAAGGACGACGTCGACATCGCCGGACAGGTCACGGCTTTTGGGACCTCGGCCCACGGCGCGGCTCGCACCACCGACGCCGAAGTCGTCCGTCGCCTTCGCGAGGCGGGCGCGGTCTTTGTCGGCAAGACCGCCGTGCCGGAGATGACGCTGTGGCCCTTCGCGGAAACGACGACGTTCGGTGCCACCCGAAATCCGTGGAACACCGACTACACGCCGGGTGGCAGCAGCGGTGGGAGTGCCGCGGCGGTCGCCGCGGGACTCGCGTCGATGGCGTTGGGGTCCGACGGCATGGGGTCGATCCGCATCCCGTCGACGTGGTGCGGACTGTTCGGCCTCAAGCCGCAGCGGGACCGGGTCCCACTGGCGCCGCACGACGGCGCCTGGAACGGCCTGACCGTCAACGGCCCGATTGCGCGAACGGTCGAGGACGCCGCCCTGTTCCTCGATGTGACAAGTGACGACTCCGGCTTCGTCCGTGCTGCAGCGAAAGAGCCTGGCACGCTTCGAATTGCGGTCAGCGCAAGGGTGCCGTTGGGAGTGGTGACACGCGTGGGCGTCCATCAGCGGGCGGCGATGGAGGAGTCGGCCGCGCTGCTGCGTGAGCTCGGGCACCAGGTCGTCGTGCGGGATCCCGACTATCCATCGACCGCGATATCCCATGCGTTGTCGCGGTACTTCCGTGGGGCTTACGACGATGTACAGACGTTGCCTCATCCGGAGCGACTGGAGGCCCGCACCCGGAACTTCGCGCGAATCGGTTCGTTGATCTCCGACGAACGGATGAAGCGGATCAGGGAGGCCGAGAGCGAGCTCGCCGAACGCGTTCAGTCGATCTATGACGACGTGGACGTCGTCCTGACTCCGGGCACTGCGTTGGGGCCGTCGCGGATCGGCGCCTACCAGCGGCGCGGTGCAGTCTCGACGCTGGCGTTGGTTGCCGCGCGGGTGCCGTTCCAGGCGGTGTTCAATGCGACAGGTCAGCCGGCCGCCGTCGTTCCGTGGGGCCTTGACGGCAACGGCGTGCCGACATCGATCCAGTTGGTAGGGCGGCCGTTTGACGAGGCGACGCTACTGTCGCTGAGCGCCCAGATCGAGAAGGTGCGACCGTGGGTGCAGCGACGGCCCACGGTGTCCTAACGCGCGGTCAGCGCGTCACGCCAGGTGGCCAGCTTGTCCTCGTAACGCATGGTGTGCGCCGGACTCGTCGACGGAAGCCGCCGGTACGGCAGGTCCGGTGCGACACGGACGAGACGGTTGAAGTTCTTCTCTGCGGCGGCACCGTTGAAGAAGATTCGTCTGATGCCCGGGTACCCGACGAACAGGCCGCCAAAATCGTTGCCCACCATGCTGTCCGGTTCAACGGCGGAATCCAGGCTGCCCTTGCGCCTGCATGATTTCAGCACGTCCCACACAGCGATGCCGTTGGCGATCAGCGCAGCGCTGCGTTCGTCGTACGGATCGTCGGCGGCGAACCCGAACAGCTCACCGGTGATCCGCCAGAACGCGTTGCGGGGGTTGCCGTAGTACTGCTGGGACGCCACCGACATCACGCTCAGCATGTTGCCGAGGATCAACCTGTGCGCCCCATCGCCGACGATCGGCGGGAGCCCATGCACCTCTGGCGCGGCCATGGAGCCGAATATCGCACGGCGCCGCGGTATACGTTGAGCCCGTGGCCGAAGATTTCGACATCGAGGCGTCCGGGCTGCTCGACGGTCTCGACGGCAGCGCCCGGACCGAACGGGCTGAGCTCATCGAATGGCTGCTCGGTGAAGGCTTCACCGCCGACCAGATCAGAGCGTCGTTCATGCCGATGTTGCTCGCCGCCCGCCGAGTTCTGGGTGAGGATGGAACCTACGTGTCGGCCCGCGAGACCTGCGAGAAGACCGGCATCGACCTGGAACTGCTCCAGCGCCTGCAACGCGCGATCGGCCTGCCTACCGTGGACGATCCCGATGCCGCCGTGCACTCGCGTGCGGATGCGGAGGCCGCGGCGTTCGGGCAGCGTTTCATCGAATTGGGCATCGAGCCCGATCAGCTCGTGCAGATCATCCGGCTGTTGGCCGACGGCCTGTCGCGGGCGGCAGAAGTGATGCGCTACGCGGGTCTGGCCACCATTCTCGACCCGACGGCCACCGAGCTGACCATCGCGAAGAATTCGGAATTGCTCGTTTCCGAGGCCGCGCCGTTACTCGGCCCCATGATCCAGGAGATGTTGCGGCTTCAGCTGCGACATCTGCTGGAAACCGAGGCCATCAGCGCATCGGAAATAGCGGAGGGACAACGCCTTCCCGGAGCCCGCCTGGTGAGCATCGCGTTCGCCGACCTCGTCGGATTCACGCGGCTGGGCGAAGTGGTGCCGCCGCAAGACCTCGAACGGCTTGCGCACCGCCTGGCCGATCTCGCGCACGAGGCCGCGGTTCCGCCGGTGCGTTTCATCAAGACCATCGGCGACGAAGTCATGCTCGTCAGTGCCGAGCCGGTGCCTCTGCTCGAGGCTCTGATGACACTGGTCGAGGCGACCGAGGGCGACGACGAATACCCCAGGCTCAGGGCCGGCATGGCGACCGGCATGGCCGTCAGCCGGGCCGGCGACTGGTTCGGCAGTCCGGTGAATCTCGCCAGCCGGGTGACCGGCGCCGCCCGACCCGGTTCGGTTCTGGTGTCGGAGACGACGCGCGAGGCCGTCGGCGACGACGAACGATTCACGTGGTCCTTCGCGGGTGCGCGCCATCTCAAGGGCATCTCGTCCGACGTCAAGCTGTTTCGCGTCCGTCGATCGACCTGAGCGGTATTTGCTACACGCAGATCCGCCCGGACGCGACGGCCCTGGGTTTACGATCCAGAGATGCGCCGGGCGATTATTGGGCTGATCTCAGCGGTTGTGCTCACCGCGGGTTTCGCCGGTGCGGGTGCGGCCCACGCCCTGCCCCTGCCGCCGCCGAATCCGGGTCCGTGCAACTTCACCCTTTCGGCGCCACAAGTGGTTCAGGTCGACGGTGTGGCCAAGGTGACCGCCACGCTGACTCCCGCCGGCTGCCTGGCTCCGTGGAAACCCAGGTACGGCGTGGCCTGCCTGTCGATCCAGGGTCAATCCGACCACTGCACGCAGTCCCGGGATGCGGCTCCCGCGCAGGTGTACTTCGAGCCGTACACCCCGGGCCTGGTCTACGAGGCGTCGGGCCGGGGCTGCAGCGCGGTCTTCGACTACACGACAGATCCCAACTGTCTGCTGCTCGGACCCGTCAACGCCACCCTCTAGCCGGCACCGCGGTCGCTTACGATCAGCCGATGCGCGGTTCAAAGATCCTCATCACCGGTCCCACCGGGCAGGTCGCCGTCCCCGTCGCCAAGGCCCTCGCGGCCGACAACGAGGTGTGGGGCATCGCCCGTTTCACCGACTCCGCGGCCCGGGCCGACCTTGAAGAGTCAGGGGTGCGCTGCGAGCCGGTCAACCTGGCCAGTGGCGACTTCACGGGGCTGCCGACGGATTTCGACTACGTCATCAACCTCGCGGTGGCCAAGAGCGGCAGGTGGGAAAAGGATCTCGCCGCCAACGCCGAGTCGGTCGGGCTCCTCATGTCGCACTGCCGCAGCGCGAAGGCGTTCCTGCACTGTTCGTCAGGGGCCGTTTACGACCCACCCGACGACGACCCCCGTTCCGAACACGCCGTCCTCGGGGACAACCACAAGCCAATGTTCCCAACATATTCCATCTCGAAGATCGCCGGTGAGGTCGTCGTCCGCACGATGGCTCGTGCGCTCGGCATTCCCAGCGTGATCGCCCGCCTCAACGTCCCCTACGGCGACAACGGCGGGTGGCCGTTCTTCCACATGGAGATGATGCTGGGCGGCTCACCGATCCCGGTCCCGCCAGGTGGGCCTGCCCGCTACAACCTGATGCACGAGGACGACATCATCGCGACCATCCCGAAACTTCTTGAGGTGGCCTCGGTTCCGGCGACAACCCTCAACTGGGCCAGCGAGCAGTTTGTCAGCATCCAGGAGTGGTGCGAATACCTGGGGTCGCTGGTGGGTGTGGAGCCGACGTTCGAGGAAAGCGATCGGGCGTTGCGCGGCAATCCGCTCGACGTTTCGTTGATGCGCGAACTGATCGGGCCCGCGACGGTCGACTGGCAGGACGGACTTCGTCGAATGGCGACCAAATTTCACCCGGAGCTGGTCGGCTGACTATCGCGACGGTTTGAACCGGCGCAGTCGCAGGCTGTTGCTGACGACGAAGACGGAGCTGAAAGCCATTGCCGCACCGGCGATCATCGGGTTGAGCAGGCCGGCCGCCGCCAACGGCAACGCTGCCACGTTGTAGGCGAACGCCCAGAACAAATTGCCCTTGATCGTCGCGAGTGTCCTGCGAGACAACCGGATCGCATCACCGACGGTGCGCAGGTCATTGCGGACCAACGTCAGGTCACTCGCCTCGATCGCCACGTCCGCGCCGCTGCCCATCGCCAGACCCAGATCGGCCTGTGCCAGCGCGGCCGCATCGTTGACACCGTCACCCACCATCGCGACGATTTTGCCGTCGGTCTGCAGTCGCTTCACGACGTCGACCTTCTCGCTGGGCAGAACCTCGGCGATCACCTCGTCGATTCCCACCTGGGCCGCCACCGTGCGGGCCGTCGCCTCGTTGTCCCCGGTGAGCAGGATCGGCGTAAGCCCCAGCGCGCGAACCTCTTTGACAGCATCGGCGGACGTCGGCTTGACCGCGTCGGCGACCACCAGGACACCGACGGCCGCGCCGTCCCGGCCGACCGCGACCGCGGTCCTACCCTCGGCCTCCGCACGTCGCATGGCCTCGTCGAGTTCGTCCGGCATCTGCGTGAACAGTCGCGCCCGCCCGACCGTCACATCGACGCCGTCGACCACACCTTGGACGCCGAGGCCGCGCAGATTGGTGAAGTCCACTGCCGCGGGCAGATCGCCGACCTTCGCCTGCGCACCTGCCGCGATGGCCTTCGCGACCGGATGTTCGGATGCCTCCTCGAGTGCACCTGCGAGCCGCAGGACCTCGTCGGTGTGCACCCCCTCGGCGGCGATCACGTCGACCAGGGTCATCGTGCCGGTGGTGACCGTGCCGGTTTTGTCCAGCAGGATGGTGTCGACCTGATCAGTGGACTCGAGCACCTCCGGACCCTTGATCAAAATGCCCAGCTGCGCACCCCGGCCTGTGCCGACCATCAATGCCGTCGGCGTCGCCAGACCCAGCGCGCAGGGGCACGCGATGATCAGCACCGCCACCGCCGCGGTGAACGCCGCCGCGATCGGTCCGCCCGTGCCGATCCAGAAGCCCAGCGTCGCAACGGACAACGCGATGACGATCGGCACGAAGACACCCGAGATCCGGTCCGCCAACCGCTGGGCTTGCGCTTTCCCGTTCTGGGCGTCCTCGACGAGCCTGCTGATCTGCGCCAGCGCAGTGTCGGAGCCGACTCTGCTCGCCCGTACCACCAACCTGCCATCGGCGTTGACGGTGGCACCGACCACCTCGGCACCCGGTTCGACCTCAACCGGCACCGACTCACCGGTCAGCAGGGACGCGTCGACCGCGGAATGTCCCTCGACCACCACACCGTCGGTGGCGATCTTCTCGCCAGGACGCACGACGAACTCGTCACCGACGTTCAGCGCATCGATCGGGATGCGCTGCTCGGCACCGTCTCGGCGGACCGTCACGTCCTTGGCTCCGAGCTCGAGCAGGGCCCGCAGCGCCGCGCCCGCGCGTCGCTTGGAGCGGGCCTCGAAGTAGCGCCCGGCGAGGATGAAGGTGGTGACGCCCGCGGCGGCCTCGAGATAGATGTTGCCGCTGCCGTCGGTGCGGCCGATGGTCAGTTCGAACGCGTGAGTCATCCCAGGCGTGCCCGCGGTGCCCCAGAACAGCGCGTAAATCGACCACCCGAGCGCGGCCAGCGTGCCCATCGAGATGAGCGTGTCCATGGTGGCGGTACCGTGCCGCAGGTTCGCCCACGCCGCCCGGTGGAACGGCCATGCACCCCAGACCACCACCGGTGCAGCCAATGTCAACGACAACCACTGCCAGTAGGTGAACTGCCACGCGGGCACCATCGCCATCGCGACGACCGGCACCGTCAGCGCCAGGCAGATCAGCAACCGGGTCCGCAGGGCGGAGGTCGGATCATCGTCCGTGACAACGGGATCCGGCACCGGCAGGTGGGCCTGATAGCCGGCGTCCGCCACCGTCGCTACGAGTTGTTCAGCGGTCACGTCGTCGCCGAACTCAACCCTGGCTTTCTCGGTCGCGAAATTGACCGTGGCGGTGACGCCCTCGATCTTGTTGAGTTTCTTCTCGATTCGGTTGGCACACGACGCGCACGTCATGCCGTCCACCGAGAGTTCGACGACTGACATGTCAGTGTTGGTGTCCGCCGCCGTCGCCAGACGGGGCAGGTGCCGTCGTCGAGGCGGCGTCGGTGACGTTCACGGTGAACGCGGCGGTGCGCACGGCATCGCGATGCTGGAAATCGAGGAACAGTCGGTACGAGCCCGTGCTGGGGAACGTCGTGTGGAACCCGATCTCGGGGCCCGAGGCCGCGGTGCCGCCGTCGGGGTCGTTCATCGGATGCACGTGCAGGTAGGCGAGATCCGGTGCACGCACCGCGACGAGGTGCCCGTACGCGCCGAGGTAGGGCTGCAGGTCGTCGACGGGCTTGCCGTCCCGGCTGACCGACAGAGTCAGCATCGACGGGTCGTTGGCCTTCGGCGTCCCGCGCAGCGTCACCGTGTAATCATCGACCTCGGCGGTCTGCGCTGCTGGGGGCAGCGGTTGGGGGTCGTATTTTCCGGCGACGTGCAGATTGGCGCCCAACGTCAGCGCGGGACCGCCCGATGGCATGAAGTCGGCGAAGACGCGATAGTCGCCGGCGCGAGACAGGTCCAGCGGCACACTCCACGTACCCTGCTCGTCGAGCTTCGGGTGGACGTGCTGGAAGACCGCAAGGTCGTTGCGCACGACGATGAGGTGCAGGAGTTCGTCGTGCTTCTCGACGTAGCGCTTCACCGGCGCTCCGGTGGCACTGAGAATCTGAAACTTCAGTGGCACATCGGGATTGGCGGTGGCGATCGAGTCGTCCAGAGCCAGCGTGTACCCGTCCTGTGTCGTCTGCAGTCCGCCGGGCAGGTCTGGTGCGGCCACCGTCGTCGCCTCCTGCGGGGTGACCGCGTTGCCGATCCAGACGGAGATCGCGAAGACCGCGGCCAGTCCGACGACGAACGCGATGACCTTCTGTCCGGTTTTCATCAGCTGGCCAGCTGGTAGCCGGCGTCCTCGACGGCGGTCTTGATCGCGGCCGCCTCGAGCACGCTGTCGCTCTCGATGGTGACGCTACCGCTGGCAAGGTCGACGTCGACGGCTCGGACGCCGGGGATCTCCGTGATCTCCTCACGTACCGACGTGGCGCAATGTCCACAGCTCATTCCGGTTACGGTGACCGTTGTCGTGCTCATGAGTCCATAGGTACCATACCCCCATAGGGTATGCAAACGGCTCGGTCCCTGGCAGCATCGGCGACCATGCGCGTCCTGGTCCAGCGGGTGACGTCGGCGGCGGTGCGGGTCGACGGTGAGGTGGTTGTCGAGATGCAACGAAGATGAACAAACGGGCCGGATTGTTAAACAAGCTACTTAGTACAGCTAATTATCGATTCTTGACAGTGAATCTGCTGCTCACGTCAGGTTTGATTCGCAGCTCGGCCAGAAGCGCGTTGCTCGTCTTAACGTCGGTTTCGTTCACGTTGCCCGCCGCGGCGGCGTAATGCCTCGCCGGCGCCTGCCTCTACGGGTCGAGCCGTTGGCGGGGGAGGGGATCGACTCCTGGCTGGAGGCGACGGCTGCGAGTATGCACACAACGGTCGGCGCGCTGGCGCGGCTGGCGGGACTCTCGGTTGCGGCGCGACCGCCGTGGATCAGGTGGATCGGTCCCGACGAGGCGAAAGCCTTGGAAGCGGCGACGGGTGTCTCTGGCGCCGCGATTCAGGCGATGACGCTGCAGTCCTATGACAACCGGGCGATGCGACTTGACCCGGTCTCGCACCGTTTCGATCCGACGTTCCCATTCGGCGGATTGTTGCCACGTTCGAGGTTCTGTCCGCAGTGTCTACGGGCGACGGGAGGACGTTGGCAGCTCAGCTGGCGGCTGGGGTGGTCATTCCTGTGTACGGAGCATCGCTGTCTACTCGCCGATGCATGTCCTGTGTGCATGAAACCCCAGCGGCGACAACAAAACTACTCGCGCGCTCCTGTACCGACGACATGCGTTTGCGGCTGCGATCTGACCAGAGTCCGCACTCAGACGCTGGGTGACGGGCACCTGATCGTCGAAGCTCAGCGGATCGTGTCCGACATCATCGCCAACGAGGTCGCCACCTTCGGCATCTTCGCGAGCGTGTACACACCGGCGCGGAATGCCCTAGTGGCGATCAGAAGTATCGCCAACCGGGTTCTGAACTTCGCGTCGATTAACGGCTTCGAAGCAGTGCGACCAGGTGAATTGCTAGACGGACTCTGCGTCGATGCCGTCAAGCCGCTGCGCGCGAGGAGCACCCTGAACAACACTGCGCCTACGCGCGCCGTCGATACGGCCATAGGGGTTGGTGCAGCGCTCGTCATCCTGAGCCTACGTGACGTTCCGCACGCGGGGAAGTACGCACGGTGGATCGTTGACGGCCAGAACGCTGACACCGGACCCGCCGAATTGAGGTCCTGTGCCAATGATGGTGCGTTGTCCGCGGCGATCGCAATCGAGGCCCGCCGTGCGGCGCTCGGCCCGGAACTGCAGTTGCGGTACAGCGCCGCCGTAACGATTCCGTGTGCGCCGGATCTTGATATTTCCCGCACGGCGAACATCGCGATGTCCGTGCCCAGTGTGATGTGGCGCGAATGGTCAGACCGGCTCCTGCTGGACGTTCGTCCCACCGAGGTGATGCGGCGGACGTTATCCTGTGCAACGCTGCTGGTTGGGAGTACGGTGAAATCCGTTGCTGCGGCTCGACTCTTGGGCGAGGCGATCACGCCGAATGCTCTTAACTCTCGATTGTGGGTTCTTCGAGGCTCGGAATACTGGATGTCGATATCTGCTGCGCTGATTCTTCTCAGCGAATACCTCGTTGAGGAGGATGGCGGGCCTATCGATTACGGTCGGCGTCGCCGACTTAACTACGCCGCCCTGCTGGCCGACGGTACGTGGCAGCAAATGCTCCGTAGTGAAGGCAGTCACCTATCGGTCCGCTCCGTCACCGCTGCCCGCGGCTACCTTATCGCCGAGTTGGGCGGCACTGCGGTTCGCAATAGGCACGACGTCGAATTGGTTGCGACCTTCGATAAGGAAATAAGTCCAGACCTTAGAACGAATTTGGCGGCGAGGGCGCAGACCTTCTTGTCTGAGCAAGGCATCGACGAGCCGGTGACATGGCACGCACCGCTCGATCTCCTCAACGGACTGGCGCTGCCCCAAACGGGCCCTTGAGGCGCGGAGCGATACGCTCACAGCAAACATATCATGAGCGTAAAAATACAGCTAGAAACGTTCTCAGGGTCGAGTAGTTACCTCCCAACGGGCCTAGCGTCACGTTCCTGACTGTAGGGACTACTCGGGAGGTAGACAGATGACTTCGGCCACATCGACGAAAGTCCGATCCGGTGACGTGGAGATCGCCGAATTGTGTTGGTTCATGCGTTTCCGCGACGGTGAGGTCGTGCAGTGGTGCTGGCGTGATCGCGGGGCGCCCCCACTCGACGACTTGTCGGCGATCCGCACTCCGCGGTCGTCGTCACGTAATCGGCACATCCCGGTGTCCGCTTACTCGACGACGAATGCCGGTGTCGTTCATCTGGAGTCAGGGCTCGAGCACGACCTCGTGCGACGGCTCGATCGCGACCCTACGATCCGCCGAATGATCGCTCAGCCGCTGCGACTGCAGTGGACTGCCACCGATCCGGCAAGCCACACACCCGATCTGCTGACCATCCACCACTCGGGTGCCGCAACGGTGTGGGACGTCCGCGCGGTGGACGAGCAAGACGATGACTTCCGCGTCAAGAGTCGGATCACCCGCGATGCCTGCGCGATCGCCGGATGGCGATACGAGGTCTTCTCTGGCCTCGAGACCGTCGAACGCATGAACCTCCTGTGGCTGCACGGCTTTCGACGGCGACCACCCTGGACTGACCGATATAAGAACGCCATCCTCACGATGGCCGCAGCCGGCCCGGTGACCCTCGATGCCCTCTTCGGAGCCGATGACGGCTCCGAAGAGATCAAGCCGGTCGTGTGGCACCTGCTGTGGGCCGGCGACCTGTGCACCGATATGAAGGCTCCATGGACACTGCACACCGCGGTCACATTGGCCAGCGAGGTGCAACATGACTAGTGTCCGAACCATCCTCGTCGACGGCGCTCGCCTACTGACAGATTCGGGTACCGCACAGGTGATTTCGTTGGACGACACGGGTGTGAGTCTGCGCTACTCCTGGGGCGACGTCGATACGATCAGCTGGGCCGACCTCGGCACGCTGCGTTCCATCGAGGACGGCATCCCCGAAGCGCTGAGCGAACCGATGCAGCCGGTGTGGGACGGTCTCACCGAGGCGATCCGCTCCGCCGCACTCACCCGGCTCGAGATCGTGCAGGAGATCCTGACGGGCTACCGCGACGGCCATCCCGCGTTCGCCCGCGAGGGCGAACCGCGGGCACCGTTCGGACCAGGATTCGGGGTGTCCGAGCACCAACAGTGCATCGCGATGGCCAAGCAACTCAACCTCGAGGCGAAGTTCGATCGCAACCTTCAACGCCGCGTCGCCGACGGCGACCTCAAATCAGGGAGCGTCAGCGAGCAGACCATCAGAAGATGGGTTCGCGAATTCAAGCGGGGCGGGTTGCTCACGCTCATCGATGGCCGCGCCATGCGCCCAACCAACTCCTACGACCGAATCCCTCAGCACTACCAGGACTCTGCGATCAAGGTGCTGGATTCTCTCGACGGAGACCGATCCACCATCTCGATCGAAGAGATCAAGCGACAGACCGAAGTCGACCTGAAGAACCGCGGACTCACACACATCAAACCGCCCGAACGCATTACGCAGCAGTACTTGTCCAACCTCAAACGCGAGCGCGGGGACTCGACCCGAGCGCAGCTCAGCCGCAAACTCCGGCACGTCTCGGGGACGAAGCACTACCCTGCGATCCGGCCCGGCCAGATAGTGGCCATCGACGCGACCCGCGCCGACAACCTAGCTTACGACCCCTACACCGGAAAGCCCTACAGCGTCGAGATCCTCACCGCGATCGACGTCGCCACCCGGGTCGTTCTGGCGACCCGAGTCGTCCCCAGGAGCGCTAACGGCATCGAAGCAGGTCTCCTGGTCTACGACATCTGCCGACCGTTCTCGATGATGGTCGAGGGAACCTCAATCGGCCAGTGGAGATGGGCCGGATTACCCGAGCAATTGGACTTCACCCACGTGCCCGTGCGGGCAGGCCAGCGGCTCTTCGCCCCCGACTTCTCGACACTACAAGGAGAACACGGCATACCCTCGGTCCAACCGGATGCGATCCGCTCCGACCACGGAGCCATCTTCGTGTCCAAGCACTTCCGGGCGCTGCTCGACAACATGGGCATCGACCTGCTACTCAATCGCGGCGGCAAGGCCAACGACAACCCCCACGTCGAACGCTGGCACGAAACCGTACAGCGAGCACTTCAGCAGATACCGGGATACAAGGGCCGCAACACCTCCGAGCGTGGGCGATTGGTCAGCAAGGAACCGATGCTGACCGCCACCGAACTCGAGCAACACCTGCGACGGTTCATCGCACTGGACTATCACCGCACCGGCCACACCGGAATCATCCAGCCGGAACAAGAGGACGCCCGAGTTTGCCCGTTGGAGATGTGGGACGCCATGGTGTCCATGACCGGGCGCATCGACGTACCGCAGCGGCCGGACCTCATTTACCAGTTCCTCCCCGTCCGCTGGGCAACCATCAGCCACGCCGGGGTGGAACTGAAGAACCTCGTCTACGACTCGCCAGTCCTCGGCGACTACCGTTCCAGGCGCGTCGGCCAATTCCGGCCACAGGACGACAAAGCGCCGTTCTTCGTGGACCCGCGCGACCTCTCGCGTATCTGGTTCCAAGACCCGACTACCAAACTTGTACATCCGATCGAATGGAGAGGCATCGACCGGACACATGCCCCGATGACGACCGCGATCGTCGGCCACGTCTGCCAACGCATCCGTGACCGCGGTGGCAACAAGGTGCTTCATCGAAACTCAGCCACACGACAGATCATCGATGAACTCACCCAGATCACCGAGGCGCCGGTTGGGACCAAACTTCGCAGGAGTTTGACGGCAGGTCGACTTCGCGTCGAACAGGCGCAAGGCGACCACGGGGAAGCCCAAGCGGCCCAGGAACGTACACACCCGACGCCACCCCGCCCGCGACCGACTGGCCGCAATCAAGAGTGGCCGAACCTGCTTGACGAACAGGTGTAACCCGTGGACGCCCACTTATGGCACGAGCACTGCATCGAGGAAACACCGACCGAACCGCCCCACCTCACCGTCACGCAGTGGAACACACTGACCGACAGGCAACGCAACGACCACGTCGACCGGCTGAGCCGCTGGCTGGCCAACCTGTTCGTTACGACGATCGAGGCCGACGAGATCTACCAGAAGATGACCAAGACGGTGCGCGCCAATGCGTACTCACCGCCCGGCGCCAAACGACTTCCGGCATTGAGCGGAGCCAACTACGTCGGCAAGAGCACGATGATGATGCGGTGGGCGCGTGAGCGATACCTCGAATGGACCGCGGATGCCGAGACGGACGACTACGGACATCCGATCTTCCGTCCCGCGCCCGGCTGCGAAGCCGACCTGTATCCCATCGTCTGGATCGACCTGCGCGCCGCAGCGTTGATCAAGGACGTCGTGGGCGAAATCCTCGACTTCTTCAATCTCCCCAGCGACGGCGATACCCGGCACGTGTCCGAAGCGGCCATCGGTGCGATCCGGCGGCACAGAACGCGTGTCGTCATCATCGACGACGTCCACCTTCTCAAGACGAACTGGA
Organism: Mycobacterium sp. 29Ha; assembly: GCF_032883055.1. NCBI lineage: Bacteria > Bacillati > Actinomycetota > Actinomycetes > Mycobacteriales > Mycobacteriaceae > Mycobacterium > Mycobacterium sp. 29Ha. Next base: position 57,420 of record NZ_JAMQTI010000016.1, on the reverse strand, counting down.
AGGGCGGACGCGACGTCCTCGACTACGTCAAACACTTCAACACTCGCCTCGGCAAGCTTGGCGTCAGCCTGCTGCTCATTGGAGCCAATCTCGACGACAGCGACTTGGCGACCGACCCCCAGATCGCGTCCCGCCTGCGGCTCGATCATCTGCAAACATATCCGTGCGAGCGCGACAACGTCGATGACATGCGCAGGTGGCAGGCGATCGTTCGGCAACTCGAGAATCTCGTGCTTCCGCACCTGCCCAGAGGCAAACCGGAGATGCTATTCACCAAACTGGCGCAGCAGCTGTACGACCGCTCTCAGGGGTACATCGGCGATGTCACCGAGCTGGTCACCGAGGCCACGATCGAGGCGATCCACGATGGCACGTTCAGGATTCAGCGCAAGCACCTCGACCGCGTGGAGCTGAGCAAACGGGCTGAGGATGTTTACCGCCACAGAAAGAGTCCACCGAAGAGAGCGTCATGAAATGCTTTGGGCCAAAGGAACTCAGCGCGATGCCAGCGACCGCAGATCCTTCTGTGCTGACGGGCTGAGCCTGGCCGCAAAGGTGCGGTAGGCGGCCTTGACTGGTGAGCCTGGTATCGCTGGCCACGCCGGACTGGCATCAAGCGACCCTTGGGCGACTTCGCACCACATCCACGTCAGTGCATATGACCACGCGATGCGTGGCCGGTGTGGAGACACCGACGTGCACCATTCTTTCCTGGCCGTTGATGACGGCTCGGCGAGTGCTCGCACGCGCGACTCCCGCTCGCGGAAGTCGCGATTACGGGGCAAGACGCGTTCGGCGGCTCGCACTGCCCCGATGAACACGTGCGGCGGTACGCGCCGGTGGCTGCCGGCGGTACGCGCCGTGTTCGTGCCGAGAGTCGGTTCGAGTCCGATGGCGGTGGCCGCTTCGGCCCACGAGGATGCGTTTGTGGCGGCCCTGGCCAGACACAGCGAGACGTACATGCGGCCGGTCCGCTCGTAGCTGCCGAGCATGCCATCGAACAAGTCACGGTAGATCGAGACGTCGACGAGTTGCGGTATCGCGTAGGTATTCAGCGCGCAGACAGTCGATCGATTGCCGAGTTGGCGACCGACGCGGTGGCGGTGCATAAGGGATGCGTCGATCAGCGAGCCCATAGTGGGGGTGCGTTTAGTGCGGTTACGCAGCCAATCGGCGGGGCCGTTGGGGGTGTTGTCGAGGAGCGCCAGCCAGGGAGTCAAGTGGTCGGCCGCCGAATTCAGATCGTCCTGTTCGAGAATGAGTTGCGCCTCGGCGAGGACCCGTCCACGCACCGCCGCGCTACTGGGGGCGCTGATGCCCCAGCGCGGTCCCTTTAAGTCGGTGGTCCGGGTGATGGCTTCACGGTGGATGTCGTCGGCCCAATCGACGTAGGCGATACCGTCGGGTCGCGACAGCAGATGCAGTAGCAGAGTGGCGAGGTGACGAAGCTCGGCCAGATACAGCCGAGGGTCTGTCGGTTCTCCCAACATCACCGTTGACTCGGCCCGTAGGGCATGATTTATCTCGCGCGCTGTGGCGAGCACGCGAGGGTCGGCGGGCATTCGTGCGTGGGCCGAGACGGAGTGACGACATCGCAACCGCAGGCCCAGAGAGTTCCCACAAGGCTGCGACGTGTCGATGATCGGCCGCAGTGCTGCATATCGGTAGTTGCGGAAACGCTGACCGCAACCAGCGCACTGGACGGACAAAAAGGTGCCATGCTGTATGCAGGTGGTCACGATCGGGAGCCGCCATTCCAATCGCCAGATGCCGTCCTGAGCAATGCATTCCGCACAAGCTTGTGAGCCGAACTGCGGGAACCAGCCTTGTGTAACGACCTGCCGAAATGTGCGCCGCGCCAGGGGATCGAGCCTTCCGAGGAACAGCGGCAGGCCCGAGTCGAAACGCTCGAGTGTGGCATTGGCCAGAGCTGTGGCGGGGATGCCGCTTAATCTCTGAACGCGCTCGATCAGCTGTGGATCCGGTTTGAACGTCATGAAGGCCGTCGTCGGCGCGGTAGGGCCGGACATCGTCTTGAGTCGACGAAGGATTTCCGCCGAGCGCAGCCCGTTAGCGAACGCGAGGCGCTCCAGGAAGCTATCCAACGCCTCGTCCCCACCGAGACTGACGCGGGCCGGTAGAAGTTCCTGCCGCCGCAGCGCGGTCATTGGCGACAACTCGAAGAACACTCTCGAGTCACAAGAGAATTATGCACTACTAGTAGTGTGTCTTGGATATTGAAAGACAGAATTATGTTCTGCGATGGCCATGCGGAAGACGGGGCGCGCGCCACGAGTGGACTGCGGACAAGTCAGCGGTCGGTGTTCTGGCAAACGGAGGGTGGGAAGCCCGCGCACTCGTTTCGTTCGCGATCGGGCGGTACCATGTCCCAATCGCCGGTGTGCATTTTCGTGAGTGCATGGCAGCAACCCGTTGTCGTCATCGCTGCGGCTGATCTCCGTCGCCTTTACGACGACCTTCCGGCAATGACCCAGGCCACTCCACGCGGGTGTGACAGGCGGCGGTTTCCTAATTTCCGCCCCTCCAACGCTGCCACAGGTGCCGTGGCGCAGCTGCTTGTTCTGGTGCACCTCGGGATCGAGTGGTCGAGCGGGTTGGCTTGAGACGATTCGAAGTGTCGAAAGGACTCTGTGAGACGAGTTGCTGCCGGTCGGATGTGCAGGACGGAAGACTGCCGAACTCGCGTAAGTCCTGACCCGGCGACCCCTTGGCGTACCTGTCTCGGATTGTCCACTGAATCGTTCAGCCGTCGAGGTGATTACCGCGTCGCGGACGACCCAATCGGCAGCTGTGGACGGTGAAACCGAACAGCTGCCCGCTGCGGCGGTTCGAAGTGGGAGACACTACTGCCCAGAACCCGCCTCGAGCCCGGGTTGCGCGTACAGAACGGCGCGTCTAGCGAGGTGTCTTTTTCCGCACGGCATCCCGGCGGACTTCGCGACCCGGGGCGACGACGGCAGACGCCTCGCCATCACCACGGATGTGCCGGGCATGGAGGTGAGCTCAATGGGCAGTGCGGGCCGCTTTCCGGTCGATCGATGGCGAGCGGAGGACCCCGTTGCCTGGCATGGCGACGAAGCCATTTCATGCCCATTCAGATCACCTAAACACAGGCGCATGACGTGGGTCGACAACTGTCGCGGGGACGCCGTGGCGTCGCTCCCCGCTGCTGTTTCCAGAGGCCTTTTCACGCGAGGATCGGGGGTTGTTCGTCACGCCGAGCGACGCCGCGTCGGGTCGCTCCACACTCGACAGAAGCGACGAATCCCGGCGCAAGGCCTAGTTGGGCGCGCGCTCGTCACGGGCGGGGCAGCACCACAGGAAGGGCCCGGCCGTCAGCCACGGCTCACTCCCAGCGCCGGCGGACTCAGGCCCGGGCGAGACAGCGTTCAAGGTCAGCGCGCACGGCGATGCAGCTGATCAATTAGGGGTCTCCGGCCGCCCGAAAGCTTCTTTTGCGCAGATGGACCGTCAGAATGCCCTACAAGTAGGGCAGACATCGGTGCGTTTTCGATGAGTACTTGAGGGCGTGCCGACGCGCCCGAATCAAAACGACCCCAAACGCGTCGCCGCGTGGCAGCGGCGCCGGCGGGCCGTCGGCATGCGGATCCAGTCGTTACGACTCGATCAAGGCCTCACGCAGGAGCAGCTTGCGCTGCGATCGGGGGTTTCTCGAAATGTCTTGATGGACGTCGAGCATGGCCGGCGGGGCATCCTTCACGAGCGTCTCTTCGATGTCGCGAAGGTGTTGGGTGTGAGCGTGTCGGAGTTGTTGGAGGGCATCCGATAACCGTCTTTTTCACTGGGGTCTGCCGACTGATTAGGGGCACCAAGAACGTACGACTGATCCTTCCATTACCTCATCCCGATCGATACGCGCCGAGCTCATGATCTGCGCCCTACTAGTAGTACTATTCGGATATAGATGCTCCCTTCGAGTGAGGGCAGTGAAGTGGGGTAAGAAGCAGATTATAGCCGCGTTTCGACAACGCATGGAGGCCGTGAAGTTGCAACTCGTATCAGTGTCGATATGCGTATTGGCAGAGCTGCAAACACCTTGGGGACAACGCAGCGTGCAGGCGAGCATTCTCGGCATCATCTTGCTCCAATCGGACAGGAGGAACGCGTGAAAAAGCGTGCACTGATCCGGGGGCAGCGCGTGAACAAAGCAGAGCGCGAACGACGAAAGAAGCGTCGCGCATCGACACGCTCTCGGCGGCGGCATCCCAGCGCGATGACGCCCGTAGTTGACCACGAATTCGAGTCTCCAGACGTCGATCTCGAGCGCCTTTTGGTCGCCCGCGGTTGGGTTGCCGTAGACCGCGCAGACCGCTACGTCGTATACGACTGGCCACCGTCCGAACCCGGGGACAGGCTTGACTTCACGCACCTGTTCATCGACTTCAACGGATGGTCCGACGCAGCGCCGTACCGAGTGAGTCTTGTCGATGGCGAGCGGCACATGTTGACTGACCGCGACGATCTCTTGGCGAATTTGGAGGCCATCGAGGCGCGCCGATGCCCGAACTGTGGCCCAGCCACGCCCAGGCTGCGCAACGAAGCCGCTACCTGCAAACGAGAGGGGCTGAGCAAACATGAAGCGGCGCGTCGTCACGGATGCTGCCCTCAAAGCAGCGGTACGTCGAAACACCAAGGCCTCGGCTCGGCTCGAAGGGCGTGAGGTACCAGAAGAGCACGTGCGTTCCGCAGCCGTTGAAAGGTATCTGGCAGGCAGCACCCGCTCGCCCCAGAACGAGGGAGTGCCCCCATGGCCAGAGCGGAAACCCCGTGCCTCCTCACCGATTCCACGCCCGACAGCGACGGAGGCGAAACGCCCCTGAAGATCTGCGGGGCACCGGGAGAGGCCGCGATGAACCGATGGGATTATCGCGTGGTGCGCTCACTCGACCAAAGCGAATACTTCATCGCCGAGGTGTACTACATCGGGGACAAGTTGGGATGGGTGGGTGATCCGCGAAATTGCCTCCGCTGGGATCGCTACGACGACCTCAAAGGAACTGTCGATTTGATTCGGCAGGCGTTCGGCAAACCGGTGTTAGAAGTCGCTGCGGATGGTTGCCTCGTGGAGGAGGCACCCGGCTGAAAGCTGAACGGTGGGGTAGCGGCGGGGTCGGGGCGTAATCGGCGAACGATGCAGGGCGAGCAACTCGAAACGGTGCAGATTGGCGAGAACTGAACAGCCTTCGTGTTCACCGCACCGGCAGCCGGGCGCCACATGTCGGGCACCACCGCGCCGGACCACCGACAACAGCTTCGATCGATTCCAGCGCAGCGAGGTGATGGGTGCAGTCGCGGCGGGCGAGATGGATGCGGACAGTGTCCACAATGAACTGCGCCCGCTCAAGCGGTGTGGTCCCGTAGCCATCGGTGTCTGTAATGCCGGAGACGATGACATCGCCCTCAACAATCTCGCGCTCGCCGAACCGGAAGTTGCCGTCGTCATCGGTACCGACAATCTCGCGCACGAAGCGGCCACTGGGACGTAGATCGAGCTCGACGCGCCACTGGTCGTGTCGTTCGCGGAAATAGAAGCTGTGACCGTCGATCTCGCCGCGCCACTGCTCGGGAGCCAGACCGCCGTGACTGTGTACCCGGACTCCCGGCTGCTGTACGAGCCAGGCCTGCAGCTCCACATCGGCGGCCTGATTGGCGGTGGTGATCCGTTGCCCCTCAGGCGATTTCCAAAACCGCTCAAGGTCCTCGCGCCACTGGTCAACGGCGCGACGACGGGCCTCGGAGGTGCGTGAGCACGGACAATCGAATCCGTAGTCGTGCAACTCGCTTTCCGGCAGACGAGGATGGCAGGAACAGCGACAGCGGTCTGCGCTGTCGATGGAGCGCCACACGGTTAGCGCATCGAGCGCGACATCAGCCAGCTCGCCGGGAGCGGGGGCGCCGTGGCGATCGAACACCGCTTCCAGATGCTCGCGGTAACGTGCGTGCGCCTCGCTGCGGGCACGCTCGACACGTTCCCGGTATTCGGCGGCCTCCGCAGCTAGGCTCGCGCCGAGGTCGGGTTTGTCGTCCACAGCGATCGAGGATGACACGACGGCGCGGTCATGTCGCGTGAATTTTCGTGAAGGTCCGCAATCCTCGGCAGAAGTAGCGCTCGGGCCAGTACTCGCCCAGTTCGCAGAACCAGGGCGGAGATGTCGCTGGCCGCCCGTGACTTAGCCTGGCGATGAAACCAGGTTGACCCTCAGCGGGCGGCGTGCGAATCTGGTGGGCTGCCCTGTCCCCGACCACCACCAAAGCGATGACCCTGACTGACGAACAGCTGGAACCGACCGCCGCGCCGACGGGCAACGATGACGCGCAGAGGCAACGCATCACCGACGTCAACGCGTGGCTCAACGGCCTCGACTCGAGCGTGCGCCCCGCGTTGTATGCACTCGGCGAACTGCTGATCGGCGCCGCGGCGCCCAACCGTGATCGCGCCGAGACCGCCGGCCGATTCACCGCCCGCTGCCTTGACGTCACCGATTGCGGACACCTTATCGACGAGGAACGTCCGCTCAGTCCGGTGTCCCGATTAACCACGGCAGTGGCCCTGGCCGAGTGGATCGATGAACACGCCGACCACTGTGAGATCGGTCCGGGCGAGCACACCGACGCGCCGAAGTGGACCCAAACCGAAATCGGTGGCCAACGTTACCGTCACCCGCTGTGTCTGCGGGTCTACTTCCAGGCCGGCACCCTGCTGCCAAACACTGGATGTGTCATCGGCATCGAGGCTCGCGAGTCCATGATGCGCTCGCCAGAAGTCAGCGCCTACGTGGTCCCCGAGGCCCAGGACCAGGCCCGTACGATTCTGGACCGACTGGCCGCCCGTGCCAACGAGCTCAACCCGTATCGAGGCCGCGCGGTCCGCGCCACCTATACCGGGCACGGTCTGGACCTGACCGTGATCGATCTGTCCGCCTTAGTCAACCGCGCCACGGTCATCGTCCCCGACTGGGTATGGACCGAGGTCGACCTCGGCGTGAGCGCGGTGCGCGATCACCACGGCCTGCTCAACGCTCATGGCCTGGGTGCACGACGCGGAGTGCTGCTATGCGGGCCGCCAGGCACCGGCAAGTCCGCGGTGTGCGCGGTCGTGGCCGGCGAGGTAGTCGGGGAGTTCACCGTTATCTACGTCGAAGCCAAGGCAGGTGCGCAACTACTGACTGCCGTCGTCGAGGAGGCCCAACGTCTCGGCGGCCCAGTGCTTCTCATCTTGGAGGATGTCGATCTGTGGTGCTACACCCGCGCTGCCGGCGGCGGCGGCCTCTCGGAACTGTTGCAGGCCATGGATATCCAACCAGACGCCCGCATCCTGACGCTGGCGTCCACCAACGACGCCGCTACTCTGGATAGGGCGGCCATCCGCGCCGGCCGATTCGACTCCATCGTGGAGGTCGGCTACCCCAACCGCGCCGACGCCGCCCGAATCCTGACCACCCTGGTCGAGGTTCTGCCCGGCGGACAGGCCATCGACACCGCGGCGGTGGTCGCCGCGCTGCCCGAGAGCACCAGCGGCAGTGATATTCGAGAGATTGTCCGCCGCGCCGTCCTAGCCGGCGACCAAGGTCACGTCAGTACCGCCGTGCTGCTCGCCGAGGTGGGCAGCAGACGCTACCGCGCGGCAGTTCCGGAAGGTCTGTACCTGTGACCAGTGGCCGTAGCCAATGTCCCAGCCGACCAGATTAGTGGTCGTTATCGGTGTCGTCAACGTGTCAATTTCACCGCTAGATTTCATGGATAACGAATGTTATCCATCAAGAGGGAATTGCCGCGTGCCTTTCGCACTGAACCTCATGTACGTGCATAAGCGGCGGGGCAAATCGGATTCCGTGCTGCTTTCGGCCGATGCGCTTTGTGTGGCGCGCTGTTGGTTGCGGTATGCAGCGACGTCAACGTCGCAGCGGGGTTGCGAGTAAGCCCGTTCACGGTGCATCGAAGGTGTAGAACGTTTCGAACGTGGTTCCACTGTCGGTCGAGCGCTGGATGCCCTTCTCGGTTGCAACGAACACCAGGCCGCGCCCCGCTGACTCCACAGCCTGCGGGCGCTCACCCAGATCGCGCCGCACCTGCCACGTCGCCCCCGAATCTTGGCTGGCATACACGATCCCGGTCGGGGTAATCCCGATTAAGGGTCCGTCGTCGGGCCAACTCAGCAAGATCAGAGGGGTGTGCCGGCGACAGGTGGAAGGTCTTGGCCTGGTCGATGCTGCGCAACATGCCCGTGCCGGTCGTAGCGAGGACGCCGTTCGGCTCGGTGGGTGACACCGCGATGTCGACGGCGCTGATCCTCGCGCGTCGCTCCCACGTCTTTTTGTCTGCGGTTACCATCACTGATCGGGTTCCGCTGTCGAGTCCAAAAAGCAGTCCATGCCGGTAGTCGAGGGAATGGAAGTCGGCCTCGCCGGTCATCGACAGTGAGTGCCAGGTTTGGCCGCCGTCGGTGCTTTCGATCAAACCAAGGTTCGGTGGAGCGTCGCGGCTGTCTGCGCCGGGATGCCCACTGCCCAGGAAATGATTCGGCCCTACGACGGTGAAGCCCATGAAGTCCTGCACGAGGTCGCCTACGAGTTCGGGGTCGCGCTCCCCGGCGAGTCGGTACACGCCGTAGTGCGTGCCGGCATACAACACGCCGTCGGAATCCACGCCCATGCCGTGGATGTGCGCAAGACCCCTGGGGTTGGATCGGCCATGGGGGCTGTCGGCACTTGAGCATGCGCTGCTCAGCAATGCGGTAACCGTAGAGATAATGATCAAGGCTGATCGCATGGGCGCGTGCCATCTCCAGGGGTCTGTCCCCGACAGCCGCCTGTGATGATTATGCAGCGTTGATCGGTACTGTTCGGTGTGCTCAGAGGTTCGCATTTCCTGCTCGCCACTGTTCCCACGGGATGTTCCAATCGCCGAGACCGTCGGTACCGGACAGTGTTGGACCCACGGTGTTGACGACTTCGACGATGTCGCCGCGCTTGGTGTTCTCGTAGAACCAGACGGCATTCGCGGGGCTGACGTTGAGGCAGCCGTGGCTTACGTTGGCACGACCCTGACTGTTGACCGACCATGGTGCTGAATGCACATAGATGCCGCTGTAAGACATCTGCGTCGCCCAATCGACGTCGAGCCGGTAACCGTCTGGCGAATTGACCGGCACGCCGTAGGTCGACGAGTCCATGATCAGATTCGGGTACCTGTCGCCGATGATGTAGGCGCCGTTGTCAGTGGGTGTGCTGTCTTTACCCATGGACATCGGCATGGTCTTGACCAATTCGCCGTTGCGCCTGACGCTCAGCGTCTTGGTGGTGTCGTCGGCGGTGGCGATGATCTGGTCGCCGATGGTGAACCGGGTGCTGAGGTCGTCCTGGCCGAACAAGCCGTTCCCGAGGTCGACACCATACGTCTTGACCGAAACCTCAACGGTAGTGCCGGGTTTCCAATATTCGGCCGGACGCCAGCGGACCTCGCTACTGCTGAGCCAGTAGAACGCTCCGTCTACCGGGGGAGTAGTGACGACCGAAATCGCGTTCTGGGCAGCCAGACGGTTCGGGATGTCCTCGTCGAAGCGGACGGCGATGGGTTGGCCGACGCCGACGACTTCGCCATTGTTGGGCATGACGTAAGGCATCGTCAGGTTCTTCGGCGACTGCGTTTGGAATGTCATGCTGTTGCGTGTGATGCCGCCGAGTCCGAGCGCTTCGGCGTGCAACGTGTACTGCTTGTTGTAGCCCAGTGGCTCGGTCGTGGCCCACGTCACTCCATCTGGGCTGAGCTGCCCGTCGACCGGAATGCCGTCTGCATTGACCATGGTGACCGGGCCGAGGACGCCGTCGCCGGCGGTCACCGCGACAGGAGAGTCCACCGCCACACCGACGGCACCGTCTGCCACTGAGGATTGCAGCGTAGGTACCAGTAATTCGCTATACGGGTCGCCCTTGTCTGCGATCACTTGCGGTGGCCGCGGGGCCGCGTTGCTGCTGCATCCTATGAGCAGCACCGTCAAGGCCACCACCGTCCCGGCGATGAGCCCGAGCCGAGTGTTCCGCCGACCGATCCGTGAAGTCCGCCGCCGCAGCAGCATGGCTACCCCTTTTCTGCCGTCGTCTCAACGCAGATGCGACGGCTGCAAGCCTCGATGTCCTGCGCCGTCCCGCCGCGTTACACACGTAACCGCCCTTCATGGTCGCCGCTCGGTGTTTTGCTTTCCTGCTCCTTCGTTGAAGGCTCGGTAAAGGTTTGAACGTCGCCTTTGACCTACCAACACGAGCGTGTCGCCACCGAAGCGGCTACTGCATCGATACGTACATCGTAACTACCCCGCGGCGCAAAGGTGGGTTGACTGCGCGGCGCGAGCGGGCCGAGTGCACCTGACACACTCGGTGATGGGAGGGTCTGGCGCGTCAGGGTGAAATCCTCAGCTGCTACTGGGTATGCGTAGTTGTTACGTATGTAATGAGGTCAGCTGGGGTCGTACCCCAGCGAATCGCCGGCGCCGCGGTGTTGCGCGGCGCACGACTGACGCTCGCAGAGTTGCTTCGGTACTCGGTTGCGGCGGGCGCAGAGCCCCGGTGATCGCGGCCGATTATCGCGACGCTTGGGCTGTTATGAAGTGGTGGGAGGCTTGAGGTCGTGACCGGGGATGCTGCGGTCGTCCCGCTTCCCAACGAGGTCGATGCTGTCTTGTTATTCCTCGTACACGACTTGACGCGCAGCCCGACGGCTGTTGAACACGCCCTAGCCGCAGAAGGTCCAGGCGCTTCGAGTGGTGGCCTTCGACGCATTGCACGCCACCCACCGGATGGCTATGCCGGTCGACATGATCGTTGAAGCCATCGACCGTCGTCATGTGACTACGTTGGAGCGGTTTGAGGCACCGTGGAACGTGGCTCGTTTCGTTCCCGATCCGAGGGTCGGCCGAGTGCTGGCCAGTGTGCACATGTTTTCCTCCGGACACATGGCGGGCCATCACGACTAAGGGATCGGCGACAGAAACGCTAGCTCCGGCGGTCAGGGTCTTTACCGATTCTTCATCGAACATGGACCCGACCCTTTAGGTTTTGCCTGCAGGCTGGCTAGCTGCGCAACGAAAGGAATTCGCGTGCAAATGAACCGGATAATCGGCATCGCCGTCGCTGCAGTGGCGGCAGCGCTCGCATTGAGCGCCTGCAGTAACAGCTCACAAAGCGAACAAGACACGTCGTCGATGACTACCTCGGCGGTGGCCACCCCGTCGTCATCCGCTTCTGCAAGCAACGGCGCCCAAGCTCAAGCGCACAACGACGCCGATGTCACCTTCGCCCAAGGGATGATCCCACACCATCAGCAGGCAATTGAGATGAGCGACATGCTGCTGGCTAAGCAGGGCATCGATGGGCGCGTGGTGTCGTTGGCCAACGAAATCAAGGCGGCTCAGGGCCCGGAAATCCAGCAATTGCAAGGCTGGCTATCAGAATGGGGCGTGTCTTCCACGACGTCTCCGGGCGCCGGTATGCCGGGCATGCCCGGCCATGACATGGGCAATATGGGCGGCGGCGGCATGATGACCGAGCAAGACATGACCGCGCTTCGTAACGCGCAGGGTGTCGAGGCGAGCAGGCTGTTCTTGACGCAGATGATCGAGCATCACCGAGGTGCGGTCGCGATGGCGCAGACTGAGGTCGACAACGGCCAGTTCGCGGCGGCGATCGAGATGGCACGTTCGATCATCGCCTCGCAACAAAAAGAGATCGAGACCATGGAGCAGATCCTCGGCTCGCTGTAGGGGTGCCAGAAAGCTAGGAGCGTCGAGCTCTCCTCGATGTCCCCGTGCCGGTGATTCCCGCCGGCGCGGGGACCCTTGCAGCGATCCGCAGGTCAAGAAGTTTGGAGGGCTTGAACCTCGATCGCCGTCTTCGCTGCGGCGAGATGTGTTGGCCCACTTGGGTCACCGGAAATTTTTGTGCCGAAAGCCGAAAACGTGATCCTGCTCGGACGACCCAGGCCTCGGCAAAACACTGGGCGATCGGGCTCGGGCATGAAAGCTGCCCACGCCCGGTACTCTTCAACACCGCCAGCAACTGGATCACGCGCCTGTCGACCGCGCACCACGCTAATCTCCTAGCGCCAGCTGAAAAAGATCCGCCGCTAGCAGCCGGGCTCGGTCATGGTGACCCTCAGTCTGCGTTCGGCCGCTGGGAAAAAGGTTGTCCGACACAGTGGTAGCCGCGATTATGATCGATCGCCTCGTGCATCATGACGCCGATCAACGCTGATGCCGCACAAATCGACTGCTGCCCCGTTCAGTACCCTTTGATCGCGAAACCCATGTCATGCTTAGGCATTGACGTGAATGACCTAGCGTCGCGATGACGGGCGGCGTCGGCTAACCGGTTCTGCGGTGGTGGGGTCGGCGGTGATGGTGTCGGCGCCGAAGAGCGCTTGGCTGAGCACTCGCAGCACGTCGGTGTCGGCGGGCGAGTAGTAGACGAACGTTCCGTCGCGGCGGCTTTTGACCAGGCCGGCCAGCCGCAGCTTGGCCAGGTGCTGGCTGACCACTGTGGGCGCGGCATCAGCGAGATCGGCCAGGCACGCCACCGACGTTTCACCTTGCAGCAGCGCCCACAACACCTTGACCCGGGTCGGGTCGCTGAGCATGCGAAATGTCTCCGCGGCCCTGGTGACCTGCTCCTGGGTGGGCATCGAGAAACCCGCAAAGGACGAGTGCACGGCCAAAGTATAGCGCCGTCTGCGTGATGATCTGCCCATCTGAGCGCGCATTTGCGTATATACGCGAATGCGGCAGCTATGAATCCGGTGACCACTGACGTGCAACACGCCACCACCGCGCTGCAGCGCTCCCCGATCGACTCCTGGCCGGCGCGCCGATCCACCGCCTGGTCGTTACCGGAGGTGCGGTGGGCAGTGGCTGCGACCGCACTGTTCGGGGCGGGGTCGCTGGCGCAGCTCGCCGGGGGGCCGGTCTGGCTGTACTGGGCGCTGTATCTGGCCTGCTATGCCGCCGGCGGCTGGGAACCCGCCCTGGCAGGGCTGAAAGCCCTGTTGGACAAGACCCTTGATGTCGATTTGCTGATGGTGGTCACGGCCATCGGCGCGGCCGCCATAGGCCAGGTCTTCGACGGCGCCCTGCTGATCGTCATCTTCGCGACCTCCGGGGCGCTGGAGGCGGCGGCGACCAAACGCACCGAAGACTCCGTGCGCGGACTTCTCCATCTGGCGCCCGAAACCGCCACCCGCATCACCGATTCGGGTGAGGAGATTGTTGATACCGCGACTCTCGACGTCGGCGACGTGCTGTTGATCCGTCCCGGTGAACGCATCGGCGGCGACGGCGTGGTCCTCGAGGGTGCCAGCGAGGTCGACCAGGCCACCATCACCGGTGAAGCCCTGCCCGTCGACAAGACCGTTGGTGACGAGGTGTTCGCCGGCACCGTCAACGGCACCGGCAGCCTGGGGGTGCGGGTTTGGCGCCCAGCCGCCGACACCGTCATCGCCCGCATCGTGGCCATGGTCGACCAGGCCAGCGCCAGCAAGGCCCGCACCCAGCTGTTCATCGAAAAGGTCGAACAGCGCTACTCAGTCGTCATGGTGGCCGCCACGATCGCGTTGTTCGTCATCCCCATGCTGGTGGGCTCCGACCTGCAATCAGCGCTGTTGCGGGCCATGACATTCATGATCGTGGCGTCACCGTGCGCCCTGGTGCTCTCCACCATGCCGCCACTGCTGGCCGCGATCGCCAACGCCGCCCGCCACGGCGCGCTGGTCAAATCCGCGGTCGTACTGGAAAAACTCGCCGGCATCACCCACGTGGCTTTCGACAAGACCGGCACACTCACTGAGGGAACGCCGCAACTCATCCACATTCGCCCCCTGCCCGCGGGCCACCTCGACGACACCACACTGCTAAGGTTGGCGGCCTCCGCCGAACACCCCTCCGAGCATCCGCTGGCCCGCGCTATCGCGGCCGCCGCCCACCACGCACAGCTCACCATGGTCGCGGCCACCGACTTCACCTCGACCCCCGGGCGCGGAGTGCGAGCCCGCATCGGTGAGAACATCGTTGAAGTCGGCAGCCCCGCCCTACTCCAAGATCACGACACCGCCGCCCACGCCACCGCTCGCGAACTGGAAGACACCGGCCATACCGCCGTGATCGTGCGCGTCAACGAGGCCCCCGCCGGGGTCCTCGGATTATCCGATCGTCCTCGCGAGCAGGCGGCCGACGCCGTTGCTCACCTCGCCACGCTCACCGGCGCCCAGCCGATCCTGCTTACCGGCGATAACCGCCGAGCAGCGGCCCGCATGGCCGCCGATCTGGGCATCACCGATGTCCGGGCCGGGCTGCTGCCCGAGGACAAAGTCAGCGCCGTCCGCGAGCTTGAAGCCAGCGGCGCCAAAGTCATGCTGGTCGGTGATGGAGTCAACGACGCCCCGGCCATGGCCGCCGCCCACATCGGCGTCGCCATGGGACGAAGCGGCTCCGACCTCGCGCTGGAAACCTCCGACGCCGTAATCACCCGCGACCTGGCCACTCTTCCCGCCGTCCTTGAATTGGCGCGCCGCGCCCGCCGTGTCGTGGCCGCCAACCTGATCATTGCCGCCACGTTCATCGCGGTCCTGGTCACCTGGGACCTCGTCGGACATCTCCCGCTGCCGCTGGCTGTGGCAGGCCATGAAGGCTCCACTATCCTCGTCGGCCTCAACGGGTTACGACTTCTGCGCGCCAACGCCTGGCCCACCGCCGCCAAACGCCGCGGTAAACCCAGGGAGACAGACCGATCTGACACGACACGCCGCTAATTACATAGCCCGGCCGCGGACGTGGACAGATTGTCCAATTAGGGTCGGACGTGCAGGTCTTGAGACGCTGGCCTCGGCAAGTCTGGTCGGCGGTGCTCGGACGTGGCGACCGGAAATGTGATGATGAACGTGGCTCCGGTGCCCGGGCCTTGGCTGCGTGCTGTGATTGAGCCGCCGTGTGCCTCGACGAGTGCCTTTGCGATTGCTAAACCGATGCCGGCCCCGCTGTTGTCATGGGCACGTTCCGGTTCCACGCGGTAGAACCGCTCGAATACGTACGGAAGGTGTTGGGCGGGAATGCCTTCACCGGTGTCGGAGATGCTGACTTCGAGCTGGTGACGGTCTATGTGGACGCGGACGTCGACGTGGCCGCGTGGCGGTGTGTGCCGCAATGCGTTGTCAAGCAGGTTGGCCAGAACCTGAGCGAGTCGCTGCGGGTCGCCCGAAACGGTAGGCACGCGGGGTGGCAGGTGGGTGGACAGCGTTACCTGTTTGGCTCGGTAGCGTTTGGCGGCGGCGCTGACCGCGGTCGTGACCAACTCGGCGATGTCGGTGTCAGTCGTCGTCATCGATGCGGAGCTTTCCTCGGCTTGTGCCAGAGCGGCGGCATCTTGAGCGAAACGCACCAGCCGGCGTGTCTGATCACGCAGCATGGCAACGGTGGTCGGAGTCAGTGACTCGACACCGTCTTCGACCGCTTCCATATAGGCTTCCAGCACCGCTACCGGGGTTCGAATCTCGTGGGCCAGGTCAGCGAAGAGGTGGCGGCGGGTGGCATCCACTGCCTGCAGGCGCCCGGCCATCTGATTGAACGCAGCCGCCAGCGCGTCGAAGTCCTGCCCGAGGTGCGGTGGAGCTACCCGCACGGTGTAGCGGCCGTCGGCGACCGCGGTCGCTGCTGAGGCTACCTCTGTGACGGAGCGCTGCAGCCGCCGGCTGATGTACCAGCTGACCGCGAAGGCCGCCAGTACCGAGACCGCCAACGCGCCGCCCACCGCGGCGACCATGGCGTACTGGTAGGCCTCCTCGGCATGATGCTGCTCGGCCGAGTGAGCCGCGACGCCGGCCTGGCGCAGGTGGTCACGAAACAATGGTGGCCCTACGATGGCGGCGACCATCCAGGTGGTCAGCGCACCGGCCAGTAACACCGTGGTTTGAGCGACCAGTAGTCGCATGCCGATCCCCGGGCGCCACCAAGCGCGCACCGGCGCTCGTTGGGCGTTCGCAGCCGCGCTCACTGTCCGCCTCCCATCCGGTATCCCACGCCGCGCACGGTCAGCACATAGCGCGGGGTGCTCGCGTTCTCGCCCAGCTTGCGTCTCAAATGACCGATGTGGACGTCTACGACGTGCTCGTCGCCGACCCACGGTCCCTCCCGCACCGTTTCGAGTAGCTGGCGGCGAGTCAAGACCACGCCCGGGCGCGCAGACAACGCACTCAGCAAGTCGAACTCGGTGCGAGTCAACCGGATCGGCTCACCATCGAGGTGCACCTCTCGGGCGGCGATGTCGACTTGCAGCTTCCCGAAGCGCCGCGGCGGTGCAGCCTGGTCGCCTCCGGCCACCGTGCGCGGCCGGCGCAGCAGAGCGCGGATACGGGCCACCAACTCGCGTGGACTGAACGGCTTGGTGATGTAGTCGTCGGCGCCGACGGTCAGCCCCACGATGGTGTCCATTTCCGTGTCACGGGCGGTGAGCATCACCACGTATGCATCAGAGAAGCTGCGCAGCTGCCGGCACACCTCCAACCCGTCGGCACCGGGCAACCCCACGTCGAGCACCACCACGTCGGGATCAAACTCACGCGCCAGAGCCACCGCTTCCGAACCGTCAACGGCGGTGCGGGTTTCGAACTGTTCGCGCTGCAGATAACTGGCCACCACTTCGGCGAGTGCCGCCTCGTCGTCGACGATCAATGCCCGGTAGCCCGGCGCGCCCAGACCTCCCTGAGCTGACGTGCCATCCATAGCGTCCATAGTGCCCGTGAACAGGCACCAACTACACCGATACTCCGCTCGCGGCGGCACACTGGCGCCAGCCGATCAGGTCTTGAGCAAATCTTCACAAAACCTCCACTGAATCAGCGGACGTGGGCGGGCACCTTGGAGATCGAAAGGAAGGCCGGGTCGATACATGGTGCCGTACTGGGGCTGGGAAAGCTGGCTGGTGGCTAGCGGCACGTTGGCCGCATCCTGGACGGCTGTGGTCGCGACGGCGGTCGCATGGTTTGGCGCCTTTTCCAGCGACCGGAATACCCGCAACTTGGGTGTGGCGACGCGCGACATGTCGATTGACCCGGTCGATAAGACCCGAGCGGACGGCCCCCGAGGCTCGTCCCCGATCGATGGAGAAGCGACGATCACATGAGTCATCCCTTGTCTATCCATGCGCCCGAACTACATGCGGCGCAGTACCGCGGATTGGGCCGCTACGAACGACCGGACAACCTAGTCGGCCGCACACCGGTACTGCGGGTTTCTGAGCCGTTCAGCAGCGCGGACCGCGGATTCTGGGCCAAGCTCGAAGGCATCAATCCCGGTGGCTTAAAAGACCGCCCCGCAATGCACATGGTGGAGTGCGCCCGAGCACGCGGAGACTTGCGTCCGGGTGCGCGCATCGTCGAATCCACAAGTGGCACACTGGGCTTAGGGCTGGCGTTGGCCAGCATCGTGTACCACCATCCGGTGACCTTGGTCACCGATCCTGGTATGGAACCCATCATCGTGTCGATGTTGCGCGCCTACGGCGCCGACGTCGAAATGGTCACCGAGCCGCACCCGACGGGCGGATGGCAGCAGGCGCGCAAAGACCGCGTCGCGCAGCTACTGGCCGAAGACCTCGAGGCGTGGCAGCCCGACCAGTACAACAACCCCGACAACGTCGACGCCTACCGGCCGCTGGCCTTGGAGCTCCAAGCTCAGCTGGGGACGGTCGACGTGCTGGTGTGCTCGGTCGGAACCGGGGGCCATTCCGCTGGCATCGCGCGGGTACTGCGCCAGTTCAATCCGCACTTGCACCTGATCGGGGTGGACACCATCGGCTCAACGATTTTCGGTCAACCCGCCGCAAACCGACTGATGCGAGGGCTGGGCTCGAGTATCTATCCACGCAACGTCGACTACGCCGCATTCGACGAGGTGCACTGGGTGGCGCCGGCAGAGGCGGTGTGGACCTGCCGTACCTTGGCGGGCACCCATTACGCAACGGGCGGTTGGAGTGTCGGCGCGGTCGCGCTGGTCGCGGGTTGGGCGGCACGCACCTTCTCAACTGACACGACGATCGCCGCAGTTTTCCCCGATGGGCCACAGCGCTAATTCGACACTGTCTACAACGACGACTACTGCCGTCGCCATGACTTGCTGCTAACACAGCCGCCGCAGCAGCCCAACGTGATCGACGATCCCACCCACGAGGTCGTCACATCATGGACCCGCTGCGCTACGGTGATCGATCCCATGCAAACAGTGGGCTAATGACACTGCCCGGCCTGGTCGTTGTGCGTCACGCCGGCGGATACCGGTTAAAAAGCCCGGAACGGGTGCTGCGCCAATTCGCCGACCACTGCCGGAGGGAAGGCTATTCGGACGGGCCGATCACCAAAGAAGCGGTCGACGGGGTTCCTCTACGACCGTCACCTGCGGCCGAGCACCCTGCGGCGCAACGAGTTGGTCCTGCGCCAACTGGCCGCTCATGCCCAAGCCGCCGGCTGGCAGGCCTGCATGCCGGCCGCGGCAACCCTGGTCCGTGCCCGTCATCAGGTGCCCTAAGTGTTCACCGACGACGAGGTGCGCCGATCGTTCGCTGTAATCGATTCCCAGCCGATGTCCTCATATTCGAACAAGGCGATGGTCGACCCGGTGTTCTTTCGGGTGCTGTATGGCGCCGGGCTGCGCATCTCCGAGGCGCTGAACCTGACCGTCTCGGACGTGGACACGCAGTCCGGGACGCTGAAGATCCGGGACTCGAAAACGGTGCGGTCAGGACCATCCCGATCACCCGCCGGCTGGCCGCGACTGTGGGTTCCTACATCGGGGCCGCGCACCCGGTGCCCGAACCCGACGCTCACATCTTCTACAGCAGGGCGCCGGGCAGCCCGATCAACCAGGCGAGCGTCTACGTCCGGTTCCGCAGCTATTTGGCCGACGCCGAAATCCCGCATTTCACCGGCGGCCCGCATCGGCACTCGCTGCGTCACGGATTCCCCGTCGCCAACCTGCGGCGCTGGGCCGAAGCCGGCACCGATGTGGCCGCGATGTTGCCCTACCTGGCCTGCTACCTGGGCCACGCCGACCTGCGCGGCACCCAGTACTACCTGCGGCTGACCGCCGATGCCTATCCCGAGGTGATAGCCCATCAAATCCGGTTCGGCTACGTCATCCCCGCACCGGCCGAGGACCAGTCATGACACCGCAGCAGCGGCCGGCGCCGCCCCCGGACCTGGCCGGGCGCCAGCTCGCGAAATTCTTCACCGATCACCTGGCCGGGGAACGCGCGGCCTCGCCGAGAACCATCGCCTCCTACCGGGACGCGATCAAACTCCTGCTGATCTGGTTCAAAACCGCAGAGCGCATACCTCCAGAGAAACTGCGCCTCGCCGACATCGACCGGCCCCACATCCTGCGGTTCCTGGACTGGCTGGAAACCGAGCGCAACTGCTCGGCAGCCACCCGCAACCAGCGCCTGGCGGTGATCAAGTCGTTTTGCCGCTACACCGCCGTCGAGCAGCCCGACCGGCTCGACCAAATCACCCAGATCCTGGCGATCCGGCGGAAGAAGACCCCCGCCCCGGATGCGGGACACCTGACCGGCGACGAGATCAAGGTACTGCTCGCCCAGCCCGGCACCGCCAGTACACGCGCCATCCGCGACACCGTGCTGCTCGCCCTGGCCTACGACACCGCCGCCCGCGCACAAGAAGTCTGCGACCTCAACGTTGCCGACATCCGCCCCGCCAACCCGGTCACCGTGACGATCCACGGGAAGGATTCCACGATCCGATACGTGCCCCTGATGGGCCCGACCGCCGGGCTCATCGCCGACTACCTCGAGCACCGCAAACCGCACCCCGGGCTCGGCGCCGACACCGACCCGCTATTCCACGGGCCCAACCACTCCAGACTGACCAGATCCGGCATCGCCAAGATCCTCGCCCGCCACGTGCGAGCCGTCCGGGCCGACGACCCCGGCTGGGCGCCCGGACTGTCGGTCACGCCCCACACCCTGCGGCGCAGCCGGGCGATGCACCTGATCCAGGCCGGCGTCAACCTGAACTACATTCGCGACCTGCTCGGCCACGCCGACGTGTCCACTACCGAGATCTACGCCCGCGCCGACGCCGAGACCAAATGCAAAGCGATCGAGAACGCCTAGCCACCGACCCCGGACGTGCTGCCGGACTGGACCTCGGATGCGGCGTTGATCGGCTGGTTCGACTCGCTGGGCCGTTGACGCCGCGCCCGTGCTATGCGGACATCCGCAGCAACCCCTAGCCACCAGAAACGATCCGACCGGGCGCATAACCCGGCCGTCCACCTGATGCCGTTATGCGGAATCCACATAACCGGCACAGCTTTGCCGTGCACACCCGCTGGGGCTGGTATCGCAGCGGAGCCGACGTCGAGGACCCGGCTGCATGCTGGGTCGATCGCGGCCAAGTGCGCGGCGAAGTGGTTGAGTCGGCTCGCGGTGCCGGTGACGGTGCTGCGGGTATGGGTGGCGGTGAGCCGGTCGAGGTCGGCCACCAACGAGTCCCGCAGGGCGGGGGTGGCATCCCGCATACGCTCGGCAAAGCTTTGCCGTAGCAGGCTGGTTGCGTTCACCGGCTGCTCGGCGAATACGCCGAGATGGAACATCACTTGGGGCAGTGTGCGCCGCGCTGCTGTAATGGCGGCTGGCCTTTCTCGGCCATGTCGCGCCGCGCTGGCAGCCAACAAGTCGTCGAAGTTGTTGTCGGTAATGTATCGAGTCGCTTTCCGCTCTGGATGAGTAGTCGGCCGATCACCTGGGATGCGGTGGCGCTGCGGGTGTGTTCGGTGAAACCGAGTTCGGCGGCGGCGAGGAATCTGGCCAGGTCCTCCCAACGGTCCCGGTGGCAGGTGACACCAGAACACGCGCAGCTTGCGGCGGATCAGGTAGTCATAACCCGGCCGCAGATGCCCGGCCAGCATCAAGTACATCACGAACGACCGGGTGAGATCAGACATCGCCAACCGCGTCTGGAGCGGCTCGCCGGCCCACCGCTGCGGGTCGGGCCAGTGCCGCAGGAACGTGCGCGCGGCCGGACCAAGGTTCACACTAATCAACCCGAGCCGGTCGCAATGCTCGGCGTAGGCGGCGAGCAGGTCGGCCTCAGGGGCGGGCGCGTAGCCGAGCGCGGGCGGCATCGAACTCCGCCCGCAAAAACGATGAGGCCAAATGGATGTAGGCGGCAGCGGAGTCGACATGATCTTGACCCATCAGCGCCTGAATCACCGACAGGTCGACTCCCGCCTCGGCCAGCGCGGTCCCGAACGTATGCCGCAATGCGTGGGGGTGGCCCGCGGCGACGCCGGAGCGCTCGCGGTGATAGCGGAACACGGTACGCAGTTCCCGCCGGGTCAGTGGCTGTCCGCGGTGGGCACCTTTGGCGACCACGAATAGTGCATCAGCGTCGGTCTCGGGGCGCTCAGCCAGCAGATAGGTTTGGATCGCGCCGGCCACGTCGATGTCTGCTGGCTCCCGCGGCGCGGGCGGTGCTGATCGCGGAGGCGACCATCCGCCCGGCGCCCTTTCCCGAGCCGGTCTTTCCGGCGCGCAACCGCATCTCGGCGCTCACCGGCGCGACGCCTGCGGTGCTTGTCGTGGCTGCCAACGGCGAGAGACCTTTGCGCAGGATCTGCTTGCCGGCGATCTTGCTGTGTCCGTAAGAAACGCCTTGCTTGGCGTGACCGTAGACCGGGCGCAGCAGCGAGTCGATGTCGATGAAACACCTGCCCATCGGCCCCGGGCATCAACTCGACTCGCCCGCACAACGCCACCAAATGGTTGCGCAGCACCGACTCGTGTTGCCGGGCGTGACCGAAGGTGAACTTCCGCAACAACGTTCCCACCGTCGACGGGGCGTATTCGCCACCGAACACGGTCTTCATGCCACCCGCACATCGATGTCGTCGATGCTGTCGGCCCCAGCGCACATCCCCGCAATGAGCGTGGCCAGTTTCGCCGACCCGGACGCGATCCGCGGCTCGGCAATATGGACCTTGTCGGCCAGCGCCAACGGCATCAGGAAGCGAGCTGCGCGTTTCTCTGGGTGGCTGGGCGGTCGGCCCTCCAGGGAGATTGCCCCGTCGGCCAGTGCGTCGGCGGGGCACAGCTTGCCCCAGTGTCCTCCGCGCATTGGCGCTTCCGACCGGCCCCAGTCTTGGTCGTCCGTTCCGGCCCGGCTTCGCGCCAAGAACTTTGAACCAGTTCGACGTGAGTGTCAGCCCTCGTCTGGTGATGCTGCGGGCTAACGCGGTTACCCAGGATAGTGGTGTCGCCGCGCCTGGGGTCCGTGTATTAGTTATCCACCTCACATTCGACGAGGAAACCATTCAGCGTGTTCGTTTTCTGCCTGCCTGCACCAATGCCGACCTTCCGCAGTACGTCTTCATTCCTGAGCTTGCTGCTCTCTCTTGGCTTCCCGGCCTTCAGGGCTTGCCGCCGAGTTGCCCGGGGTGTTGGCTGTCGCAGCGGGGGCATTACAGTTCAGGCTAAGCCGGTATTCGTTGGAGACCACTCGGTAGCGGACTCCTTGACGTCCGTACCGCCCGTCACGGCCAGGGACAGCCTGGACGACCGGAGGTCTCACGAATGTCGATTTCGAAACGCCAGTGACGATGCACTTGCTCAGGGGAAGCCTGTCGCCGACCCGGGTCGCGATGATTGCCGTGCCGCCCTCCTGCGCGATGACCCCCGTGACCTCGGCGTAGGTTTGGCCCTCCAGGTGGGCCGCGGCCGACGCAATTCCCGGCAAAGAGAACAGGGCACTTGCCGCAACGGCAGCGGCGGCTGCACCTGCCATAACGTTGATCTTGACCGTCACGAGCGGATCCTGTCAGTGATCGTTGGCTAGCGTTCCAGCCATCTGATGTAAGCGAGCACTTGCCAGTGCCGGCTTAATGTCGGGTTCGATCTCCTCTACCCGACTTCATCGTGCGCCGCGATATGCACCGAATCGATCGAGTTCCTATGAAGATTCGTTGAAGACCCGATCG
The DNA here is from genome assembly GCF_032883055.1 of Mycobacterium sp. 29Ha. Taxonomy (NCBI): domain Bacteria; kingdom Bacillati; phylum Actinomycetota; class Actinomycetes; order Mycobacteriales; family Mycobacteriaceae; genus Mycobacterium; species Mycobacterium sp. 29Ha. Next base: position 34,355 of record NZ_JAMQTI010000016.1, on the reverse strand, counting down.
GCGTTAAAGACTCGATGAGTTTTTGGGCGTCGAGCGCTGTGCCTGGAGCCGGTATGTGGCTGGCGCGCACCGGGTGCCATCAACAGTGGGGAGACTGTGTAAGCGGCCTGGTGCGGGCAGGCCGGTTGCGGACGGTGGTCGGGTGAGGTGTCCGACCCGATGGTCGCCGGCACCCCTCGCAACGCTGCTAAGAGTGTCGCGACATTCAGGATGCGGGTGGGCTGTTCACAGTGACCCACATGTTCGCGGAATAATGGATAGTGCTCGAGCACAACATCGTTCGTTTGCAATGCCAAACGTTTGCCACATGGTCATCGATAGGACCAACGGTATTGGTCGTTTGGCGCCCCGGCCCGGGGGGGGGACTGGTGCTAATAGGCTACACATCGGGGCACCCACGACAACAGCGCTCTACGTCTATCATCCAGTCGTGTATTGAACGCCGATGGCGTCTTTAACGAATCTTCACATCCTCTTCATCAATTCGGTGGGTATCGCGGCGCACGGTGAAGACGGGAAGGAGACCGGATCCGACATGATGTGGTACTAGTGGACTTGCGGTGGGTGCCAGGTGGGTTTGGGCCCGGTCGCCGGGAATGCAGCGTGTGATGAGTGACCTCGTGGCATCGGGCGGCGGTTTAAGCAGACGGCGGTTTCTAGGGGCCACCGCTGCGGCTGGGATGGTGTTAGCGGGTTGCACGCGCTCAACCGACAGGACCGCGCAACCGGATCCGGTGGCGGTCGCTGAGTCGCGTCGCCCGCACAGCGGACGCACGGTCAGCGCAACACTGACCGCCCAGCGCACCCGCGCCGACCTCGGCGGGGTGATTGCCGAGACGCTGTCCTACAACGACACCGTGCCGGGGCCGCTGCTGCGGGCCAGCGTCGGCGACGAGTTGGCGGTCACCGTTCGGAACCGATTGAGCGAGCCGACGTCGGTTCACTGGCATGGCATTGCGCTGCGCAACGATATGGACGGTGCCGCTCCGGCGACGCCCAACATCGATGCCGGACGCGACTTCATCTACCGATTCTCGGTGCCGCACCCGGGAACCTATTGGGCGCATCCCCATACCGGGTTGCAGGCCGACACCGGCCTGTACCTTCCGGTGATCGTCGACGACCCGACCGAGCCCGGCGATTATGACGCCGAATGGGTGGTGATGCTGGACGACTGGACCGACGGTGTGGGTTCGAGCCCTCAACAGCTCTATGAGGGGCTTCGCGCCATGGGCCCGCCTGCGCACGATATGCCGGGGATGGGAGACATGGGCGATATGCCCGGATCAGCGACGGTGCCCGGGGTGGGCGGCACGGGCGGCAGCGAACTGCTCGGTGGCGACGCCGGAGATATCACCTACCCGTACTACCTGATGAACGGCCGAATCCCGCAAGCTCCGAGCACGTTTCGCGCAATACCTGGCCAACGAGTTCGTATCCGGCTCATCAACGCCGGCTCGGATACCGCGTTTCGGGTGGCGCTGGCCGGCCACTCGATGATGGTCACACATACCGACGGCTTCCCGGTGGTTCCGACTGAGTTTGACGCTGTGTTGGTCGGGATGGGGGAGCGTTATGACGTGGTGGTCACCGCCGGTGACGGGGTCTTTCCGCTCGTCGCCGCCGCTGAAGGTAAGAACGCCGTGGCGCGAGCGCTGCTGGTCACCGGAGCCGGTGCGCCTGCTGCGCCGGATTTCCGGCCACCGGAGTTGTCTGGCCGCGTCGGCACGGTAGAGCAGGTGAGCGCGGCGCCCAGCGTGACGCTGCCGAGCCGCACCGCCGACGTGGCACTGCCCGCCGACCTCGCAGGATCAATGGCCACCTACGATTGGACGATCAATGGTCGGCCGTTCGCCGCTACCGAACCGCTGAACGTGCAGCAGGGCCAGCGCGTCGCGGTGACGTTCAACAACATGTCCATGATGTGGCACCCGATGCACCTGCACGGCCACACCTTCGAAGTAGTGACAGCCGACCAGCGGCGGCCAGGCCCCCGCAAGGACACCGTCAATGTGCTTCCGATGCAGAAACTCACGGTGGTCTTCGATGCCGATAACCCGGGGATATGGATGCTGCACTGCCATAACACCTATCACCAGGAGGCCGGCATGATGACCAGCCTGAACTACAGGACCTGAGGGCCGTGCGTCGATCTTCGCCAGAATGACTCAGTGATATCCGTAACATCTCCGGCGTCGGTGACTTGTTAATGCACGCCTTGTGTTCCGAGCAGTGCGACGAGCGCTGACGCGTCGAAGACCAATGGGTGCCCAATGCTGCCAAACTGTGTACGTAAGCAAATAGTACGTATATGCAGGAACGATTCCTCAAGAAGTGGCCGGGTGGGTGGCGCCGGATGAAGAGATCCGGTGGCGGGCAGGCAGATTGCAAACTCTGATGGCGGTACGCCCGGGGCGGGCCTGGTGAGGCGAAATTGAAGAATCGCGACCCGGTAACAACACGGAATCAACTTCGCGCCTGGGCCGTGGCGTGCGTGCGCGCTGTTACTGTGGGCAACGTTGTGAAACACGATGGCTCGCGAACCACGATACTGCTGCGCCGACTGATCGGGCTGGCAGTGATCTCGTGGATGCTGGTCGCTGTCACCGGGTGGGCAGCCACCTGTGTGGATCCTCCGGCGCCGCACGGACCCCATGCTGTGGTATCGGCACTCGGGTCTCAGTTCGCTGAAGTCGTCGATCACCCACATTGTCTGGACGGGTCCATCATCGACCTGCACCACGGTATTGCCGCGGCTGTGCTGCCCCGGGTCATGACCCTGCCCCTTGCGCTTGGATTGGTCACCGCCGTGGCTTTGGCGCTGGGCTGGTGGGGCGCCGCGGTCGGCACATCCATGCGTGGCCCGCCGCCGGCGGCCCGGGCTGTGCTCTGGGGTCGTGATCGGCTCACCCGGTTCTGTATCACACGCTGCTGAGTGGGCGGCGCATGACCTGTCCGCATTGAGCGGACTCGGGTCGATGTCTGCTGCCCACCATCCATAGCCGCGTCCTCTTCAGCGCTGCGGCTCCGACGCAGAAGCGTGGAAACCCTATGAACCATGTCCTATCCGTACACACGCCCGACCTGTCCGCCTCACGTCGCCGCGCCGTCGGCCGGTATCACCGCCGGCCTGCCACGCTGGTCGGCCGCACTCCAGTGCTGTGGATCGGTGCTCCGTTCAGCTCTGAAGAGCGGGGCTTTTGGGCCAAACTCGAGGGCTTCAACCCCGGCGGGATGAAGGACCGCCCGGCCATGCACATGGTGGAGCGTGCCCTCGCCCGTGGCGATCTGCAGCCGGGTGGCCGGATCGTCGAATCCACCAGCGGCACACTCGGGCTGGGGCTTACGCTGGCGGGCACCGTATACGGGCATCCGGTGACGCTGGTCGCTGATCCCGGTATGGAACCGATTGTTCAACGAATGCTTTCGGCATACGGTGGGCAGGTGGATCTGGTGACCGAGCCGCACCCGCGGGGCGGTTGGCAGCAGGCTCGGCGCGATCGGGTGGCCGAGATTTTGGCCGGTGATCCGACCGCCTGGTATCCGGATCAGTACAACAATCCCGACAATGTCGACGCGTATCGGGGCTTAGCGCTGGAGTTGCAGAATCAGCTGGGGTCCATTGACGTCTTGGTGTGCTCCGTGGGCACCGGCGGGCATTCGGCCGGCGTGGCGCGGGTGTTGCGCGAGTTTAATCCCGACTTGCAGCTGATCGGCGTGGACACCGTTGGTTCGACGATTTTTGGCCAGCCGGCAAGCACGCGGTTGATGCGCGGCCTGGGCTCGAGCATCTACCCCCGCAATGTGGATTACCGCGCATTCAACGAGGTGCACTGGGTGGCGCCCGCGGAGGCGGTGTGGGCGTGCCGAACCTTGGCAGCCACCCACTACGCCAGCGGTGGGTGGAGTGTGGGGGCGGTCGCGCTGGTGGCCGGTTGGGCGGCGCGCACCTACCCGCAGGGTACAAGGATCGCCGCGGTGTTTCCCGACGGCCCGCAACGCTACTTCGACACCGTCTACAACGACGACTACTGCCGGGCACACGGAATCCTGGCAGGCCCTCCAAGCGCAGAGCCCGCGGTCGTCGCGGAGCCGACAGAGTGCGTCGTGCAGTCGTGGACGCGGTGCGCGCGGGTGGTTGACCCCGTGGCGGTGGCGCGGTGAGGGCAGTGGCCGCACAGTTCAGGAGTTTTGGTTGGCCGAGCCGGCTGCTGATGATCAACCAGTTCGGCATCAACCTGGGCTTCTACATGCTGATGCCTTACTTGGCGGGATATCTGGCCGGCCCGTTGGGGCTCGCAGCATGGGCGGTCGGTCTGGTGCTGGGCGTGCGTAATTTCTCACAGCAGGGCATGTTCATCATCGGAGGCACGCTTGCTGACCGGTTGGGCTACAAACCGCTGATCGTGGCGGGATGCCTGCTGCGTACCGCAGGGTTCGGGTTGCTGGTCGTGGCCGAGTCACTGCCGATGGTGTTGATCGCCTCGGCGGCGACGGGCTTCGCCGGAGCATTGTTCAACCCGGCGGTACGCGCTTATTTGGCAGCCGATTCCGGTGATCGGCGCGTCGAGGCGTTCGCAGTGTTCAACATCTTTTACCAGGCGGGCATTCTGGCCGGTCCGCTGGCGGGACTGGCGCTGATGGCGCTCGACTTCCGCGTCACCGCGGCAGCGGCGGCGACAGTGTTCGCGCTACTGACCGTTGCCCAGTTGTTCGCCCTTCCCCAGCACAGCGCCACACTCAACGCCGAGAAGGCGTCCGTACTCGATGACTGGCGCGCCGTGGTGGCCAACCGATCCTTTCTGCTGTTCGCGGCGGCCATGATCGGCTCCTACGTGTTGTCCTTCCAGGTATATCTCGCACTGCCGCTGCACGCAGCGATTCTGGCGCCAGACGCCGAAACGCTCTTGGTTGCAGCGGTGTTCGTGGTTTCTGGACTGGTCGCCGTGGGCGGACAACTGCGCATCACTCGCGTGTTCGGTGCACGATGGGGCGCGGGACGCTCACTAATCATTGGAACGCTCATTTTGGCGGTCGCGTTCGTGCCGCTGGCCGTCGTTCCCGATAGTGGCCGGTTCGGCCTGGTGGCGTCCGCGATCGCCTTGCTGTCTGCCGCTGCGCTGCTGGCAGTCGGATCAGCGGCGGTATTTCCCTTCGAAATGGACACCGTGGTATCACTCGCCCAGAACCGGTTGGTCGCAACGCATTACGGCTTCTATAACACCATCATCGGTGTCGGTATACTCGCCGGCAACTTGGGTACCGGTGCGCTGATGCAAGCCGCGCGCGATGCCGGCGCGCCAGAGCTGATCTGGGTAGCGCTGAGCCTAATTGGCGGGCTGACGGCATCAGCGCTCTTCTACCTTAATCGCAGCGGGCGACTGCAGCCGGTGCCGGTCAAAGCCGCCGCGGATCCGGGTCGAGTGACCTCGCCGGACCACCCTCCTGCGCAGTGACTGACCGGGCGTCACGGTGCGGGCCCTTGCATGAACTTCCGAAAAGCAGCCATCGGATCTTTCGAAAGGCCGAAAGTAGCTATTTTAGAAGCGTTCTCATCGTTATCCAACCGTGCCCGCAAGACCGGTAATGCTGTCAGTGCTTTGAGGTACCTTTAACTAGTAGCTACTGAGCTACTACGTACTAACCAGGGCGATGAATGGTTGGTCCAGCGGCGAATTGGGAGTGGACATGGCTACATTGGCAAAGATGGCGACGATAGTCGCCGGTATCACCACCGCGGCCGTGTTGGTCGCTGCGCCGGCATCTGCTGCCCCAACGGGCCCTGGCTCTGCGCAGGATACGGTGAAAAGCCTTGAGGACAGCGGATATACGGTCATCGTGAGCAAGACCGGATCCGCGCCCCTTACGAAGTGCGCCGTGAGCTCGATTCGACCAGGACGCGACGTCACCGAGATGCGCAGAGACATGCGCGACCGCACCGTGGAGCGGGTGGTGTACAGGACAATGTACGTCGACGTCACCTGCTAGGAGAGGCCGCGCTGCGGCGACGTGGCTAGCGGCCGATCGACCAATGCACACAAGGGTGTCGTGGCCGGGCTGACCCGTGAGATCAACGCAAGGATGTATGACGTTCGAGCGCGTGGTCCAACCGTGTGGCAGGGGAGGTTCGTCGCGGACCGTTTAGAGCTACTATACGTAGTAAGTACGTAGAGTACCGTTTGTGGCGCACGCCGCGGTTGAACGAAGGTGGTGAAGGTTAGTTGCGATGGCTCCTAACCACGGCAGCCGTGGTGGCTGCTTTCCTGACGCCGTCGGCGGGCACGCCAGCCGCCGAAGCTGCGGCCACCGAGACTTTCGGCGTGATTCGCGTCCTTCCGGGTCCCGGTGAGGTGGTCGGGGTCGCCCACCCAGTGGTGGTGGAGTTCATTGCGCCCGTCGTCAATAGGAAGGCCGCCGAACGCACGGTTGCAATCACCACTTCGCAGTCGACGACCGGTGAATTCACATGGCTCGACGATGCAACGTTGGAGTGGATGCCGACCGGCTATTGGCCGGCCCACGATAGGATCGAAGTGCGAGCTGGCGGGTTGAAGACCGAGTTCAGCACCGGTGCTGCGGTGGTCAGTATCGCTGACATCGATGCGCACACATTCACCGTCGAAGTCGACGGCGAGGTGGTCCGTGAAATGCCGGCGTCACTGGGTAAACCCGGTTTCGAAACACCTGTCGGTGACTTCACGGTGTTGGAGAAGCAGCGCAACGTCGTGTTCGACTCACGCACCATCGGTATTCCGCTTGACGACCCGGAGGGCTACCTTATCGACGGCGAATTCGGCGTGCGTGTGACATGGGGAGGTGTCTACGTGCACTCGGCCCCCTGGTCAGTCGACGCGCAGGGATCGGCCAATGTCAGCCACGGCTGCATCAACCTCAGCCCGGAAAACGCCGAGTGGTATTTCGACATGGTGCGAGTAGGGGATCCCGTCACCGTTCAGGCATAGCGGGTCGCGCCGATCCAGCGTGAGTTGACGCCGTTTCGGCGACAGCGGCCACCCCTGCGCATTTCTGTGCGCCCTGCTTCAGCGCTTGTTGAATCGCGCGTATGCCATGGTGGCCGGTAAGCTCATCGTCGAACAGTGGAGGTTCAACGGTGCGGGTGCGCGGTTTCGGCGAGTTGGAAGCGGTCATCATGGAACGCGTGTGGGACTACGGTCCTGAGGCGTCGATGACGGTTCGCGAGATTTTCGAGCAACTGGCCGCCGAACGGCAAATCGCCTACACCACGGTAATGTCCACCATGGACAATCTGCATACCAAAGGCTGGCTGGCCCGCGAACGCGACGGTAGGGCGTATCGCTACTGGGCAACACTGTCGCGCGAGCAGCACACGGCACGATTGATGCGCGATGCCCTCAAGGGCGGGGGGCGGTCTGACCTGGTGCTGAGCCACTTCATCGAGCAGATCGGTCCCCGGGAATCTGAGCGGCTGCGCACGGCGTTGCGGCGGCTGCCGAAGAAGCGGACAGGTAAACGGTGAGCGTCGCTGCGTGCCTGCTGCTCTACAGCTTCGTGGTGTGCGTGGTCGGCCCGCCGATTCTGCGTCGGCTCACCCGTGAAGGGCATGCTCCTCGCTACGGTGTGGCGGCATGGCTGACTGCCATCGGCAGTGTGCTTATCAGCTGGTTGATGGCCGCAGTGCTCATCGTCGGGGACCTTGTCACCGGCGGCGAACACAGCAACGGTGTGGTGGCGTCGTGTCTTGCCGTGTTGTGCGACGTGCTGACTGGGTATGCCGGTCGCATCCCTCAAGTACTGTTGCTCGCCGCCGCAGCCGCCGGTGTCATCGCCGCGTCGCTCGCCGGTGCCCGAATTGCCCGCGCTCTTGCTCGCCTGCGGGCAGGGGCGCTCGAGCACGCTGACGGGGTGCGGTTGGTAGGTCGGCCGGTTGGCCAGGACGTGTTCGTGATCGATGCTTCCGAGCGTGCCGCCTACTGCGTATCGGGTCGCCCACCGGTCATTGTGGTGACGACCGGTGCGCTGGCGGCCCTGGACGACGATCAGCTGGGCGCCGTGCTCGCACACGAGCGCGCTCATCTGGCGGGACGCCATCATCAAGTGATAGCCGCCCTCCGCAGTCTGGCGGTGGTCTTCCCGAAACTCTCGCTGATGACACAGGGTGCCACTGAGGTCTCGCGGATACTGGAGATGTGTGCCGACGACGCGGCGGCCCGTCGATTCGGTCACCGCGCGCTGCTGTTGGGATTGATGTCACTGGTCGGAGCAGCGCCGGCAGGATCACTGGGGGCGGCCGATGTGGCGGTGCTCAGCAGGGCCGAACGTCTGGCGGTTCCTGCAACACCGCCGACGCAGATACGCGCCCGGGCAGCATTGGCCAGCGCATCGACGCTGATGGCCGGCGGACCGTTGCTCATTCTTGCGTTGATGGCATCGGGCACGCTGATGTGCGGTTAGCTCCACGAATGTCGCGCAAGCAGAAGACCCGAGGATCGGTGTGGCCGCCGACCGCGCGCTGGCCTGGTAGTAGGGCAAACCGCGTGGCCGGTGGCTGCTCCGGCGAACATGTGCGGCCCGTCCGACGCAGGCCCGCAACCGATTTTAGCTCTGTCAAGCGTTGTTCAGCCGACATCATCGCCAACTCGGATGCAGACAAGTTAGAACTCTGCGGAGTCCGACATTGTCCTACTAAGACGGCCAGTAGAAGATCACGGTATCCGACTCGACCGCCGGACACGCGACCGCGAACGGGCTGGCGACAGCGCCACCGGCCACACGGCGGCCCACAGAAGGAGTTGTGATCTCTCGCCCGGAGCACGGACATGCTGACCGACACCTCGAACGGCTCGGACACCACGGCCCCTCAGATACAGAGTCCTATCCTGAGCGAACACGACCCCCAGGCCGGACACGGCGAACACTTGGCCTACGTCGCTTAAGATAGCCCGGGCTCGGGCCATGACCGCCATGGCGGGCACGGGGACGTCCGGGGATGTGTTGCGCGGCAGGTTCTCTGGGGCAGCCTGATTTTGTCCGTACCGGTGGTGCTGTTCAGCCACATGGTCGCCGAACTGTTCGGCTACCTCGGATGGCGGGCAGCGTGGTGTCGCGTGGATCGCACCGAATCTGGGGCACGCTTATCCGTCTCCGGCGGTATGCCTTTATCTCACCGGCGGGTGGGCCCGAGCTGAAGTCCGTCGCCCGGGGATGATGCTGCTGATCGGTATCGCGTCAGCGTCGCGTTCATCGCGTCGGTGTGGTGCAGGCTAACTGGCGTATCGCGTCCCGGTATCCAAGCCGCCGGCGTTCGATGCAGGCCGATGCGGCGCGCGGGGTACTTGTCGACGGCACGCCCTTGCCCTACGCTTGGCCTACGGAGTTTCACCGTAGATGTGTGGGGTATGCGCCTGTCGTCCATGAGTTGTGGCTGTGCCGTCAGGCTGGCCGCGGTCACACGGATAGCCGCGTCTTGATGAAACCTCGCGGCACAACACCTGACAACAGTGATGGAGTGAGGCAAATGAGCACCGCGGCTGAAATGCTGGAAACCTACCCGCAGGATCTCGGCGGCATCGACCGTGCGGCATTGACGGCGTGCATCGAGGCGTGTATCGAATGCGCACAGGCATGTACCGCATGCGCAGATGCCTGTCTGAGTGAACAATCGGTCCAAGAGCTGACCACCTGCATTCGCACCAACCTCGATTGTGCAGATCTGTGTGAGACGACGGGTCGGGTGCTTTCGCGCCACACCGGCTACGATGCCAATCTGACCCGTTCGGTGTTGCAGGCCTGCGCCACGGCGTGTCAGTCCTGTGGCGATGAATGCGCTAGGCATGCCGAGCACCACGAGCACTGCCGAATCTGCTCCGAGGTGTGTCGGCGTTGCGGGCAGGCGTGCGAACAGCTGCTCTCATCGCTGGGCTGATCGCTGCGAAGCCTCCCGAGGGTAGCCAGCCTGCCGATGGCATCGTTGGCTTCTGTGATTCAGTATGGGCCCGGCCCGCTTCTGCGGCATGACACGCAGAGCCTGACCTGCCCCGGTTTCCTAAACGAAGTGAGCTGGCCGATCGTCCCCATGAGGAGGAATACACCAATGGCCACAGCGGAATACGCGTCTCCGGGATGACATGCGGTCACTGTGAGATGTCGGTCCGCGAGGAAGTCAGATCCCTCGGCGGCGTCAAGCATGTCGAGGTGAGCGCTGCCACCGGCGAACTGGTCGTCACCAGTGAGGAGCCCATCGCCGATGCGGCCATAATGGCGGCCGTAGACGAGTCCGGATATACCGCCGTGCGGATGACATGAGTACCGTCCAGGTAGTGTCCACAGCGGCGGCACGCCACGATGGCACACTCAGCCGAAACCAGCCCAGGTGCTGACGCGGGTGGCGCTTACTTATTGACAAGCGTCGAGAACGGCAGCTCTCTGGCACGGCTCCCCATGGCGATTCAGGGAGGCTGCAACCGCTCGAATGGCGCCGGGGGCGGGTGACGCTCCGGACGCTTCCAGCGCCCTTCGAAAGCCGCCTCGGTATCTGCAGCCGTGGCAGTTTGCCACGAACGACACGGCTATACGCGAACTTTCGGTATCTGTCTCAGGAAGTACTTTCGCTATCTACTATTTAGGTTAGTATGTGTCGGGGCGGCTGGGGCGCCGGTCCGATCTCCCTAGCTCGGGTGGCGCCTCAGTCGTTCCTTACATGCCAGCCGGCGCTGATGCGAGGGCCGTCGAGGTCACGAGAAGCATTGTCGCTCTTGCCTGTCGGTGCAAATCTGAACCGGGTCCCTTCGCCTCGAAGTTCATGCGACCGATTACTGGACGCCTTCCGCGTGCGGTGCCGCATCTGGTAAGCATGGTCGTAGAAGTACGTAGCAGCTGCGTATGCCTGCGGCGGCGTAAAGAATGGACAGGCAGTGCGAAATATCGTGATTGTGATGGCGGCGGCCGCAGCGATGATGCTGTTGGTGGGCACCGGCATACCAGCCGCGTTTGCAGCGGCGAAGTGTCCTCACATGTTCGGCTCCCAACAGCGAGTGGCTGACGCCGGTGCGCCGGTGGTGCAAGAGTGGACAGCCATCGATCTGCAGCGAGGCGCCGACCTCCTGCCTGGATATTCGGCAGTCGGCAAGCTGTGGGAGGCAGGCGTGTCGGTGAGCGCCATGAACGGAGCGGTCACACCGATCATCCCCAATTTTCAGGCCGTATCGCGTTCCGGCGTCCGGTATCCGGCGCTCTGGCAGGTGCCCAGCCCCAACGGAATCCCCAGTACGACCCTTGCAGACGGACAGACCTCGACGGGCAAACTGTACTTCGACGTCACCGCTGACGACCCTGTTGCCCTGATCTATACCACCGGCACGCCACGACCTGTGATGATGTGGTGCTGCAGCGGACCCATGCTCGACATGCAAATGGGGCCGGGCATGCAGATGGGCGATTGCCAGTGTAAGGAATCGGCAACGCCGTGTGCGTGCTGCGAACTCCAGGCGACCTAGCCGCATGGAACATTTCGTCGTCTGGCCAGAAACGAGGAGTCCCAAGGACGATCGGGGACCGTGTCGAATTATTCGCGAGCTCGAATGCCCGAGGCCTTTATATCAGCAGGGCCTGACCCGGCCTCAAGCGTCTTCTACGTGGTGGAGTATCCACGTGCCCGCCCATCGAAGCGCCGGCAACGAGAGCAGTGGTCGCGTATCGGGGCGCGACCTGGCGAGCTCAACACTCCCACGACCATCGGACTACGGAACAGCGTGGTAGCGAGCACGCGAACGCACAAGGAAACAAGACAGTAGGAGAGGTGGCCGCAGAATGCATGGCGATGACGGGTGGATGTGGCATGACGGCTGGAGCTGGGGCGGCTGGGCGTTAATGGTTATCGCGATGGTGTTGGTGTTGGCGGCGATCCTCACGGTCGTGGTGCTGGCCATGCGCTTTCTGACTCGTAACAGCACTTCCTCGCCGCCTCGTTACTCACCCTTCGGCCCGGCCGAAGATGTGCTCGCCGAACGCTACGCGCAGGGTGAATTGGATCACGACGAGTACCGTCGGCGCCTCAGCGTGCTCAGGAAACATAGAGCAGCACCATGAACGGCTTTCGTCTGGCGCTTGGGAAGTCTTTTGCCTTCGGCGAGACCGGCTGTGTTCCGATGGACTCACTATGTGCCGCATCGGCTGAAGCCAATTTCAACCATGAGTAAAAGGGGAGTTCCGCTACATCCGATAGCCCTAGTCGTGACGCTGGCAATGGCATTGACGGGTTGCTCAGGCGAAGCGGATGGACCCGCGAGACAGGAAGGCGCATCGCCCGAGCCAGCTGGCAGCGTAACCGGCTCGGTATGGGTAGCAGATGAGGACGGCGACAGCATCACGGTCATCGACGCGTCGACGAACGCCGTGATCGCCACGCTCGACGGGATCGAGGAGCCGCACAACGTTCAAATGGGCCCTGGCGGGGACACCGTGTACGCGGTCAGCGGTAGCGAAAATCTGTTGGTGGCGATCGACGCAGCGACATTTGCGGTCAAGGCAACCGCCCCAACCGGTGCAGAGCCTGCGCACGTCATCGAAGCCAACGGCAAGGTCTACGTGACCAATGCGGCAGATGGCACCGTGTCGGTGTACCGGGCCCCTGAACTGCAGCCGACCGGCCGCATCACGCTTGGCGGGATGCCGCACGGTCTGCGACCCGCCGGCGACGGCTCAATCATCGTCGTGGCCAACACCATGGCCGGCGCGCTCGATGTGATCGACCCCGCCACTGACACGCTGTTGGGCGCGGTTCCCGTGGGCGCGGGCCCGGCTCAGGTGGCCGTCACCGCCGATGGCCGCTACGCCTACACAGGAATCAGTGATCCGTCGTCGGTGGCGAAGGTGGATCTGGCTACTCGGACGGTGGTCGGTACCGTATCCGTGCCGACCCCGCCAGTCCAGGTCTTTCTGGCTCCCGATGGAGAAACCGTCGTGTCCGCAGACCAGGGCACACGCGACCAGCCGGGAAACACCGCGTCGGTGATCGACACCCATTCAATGACCGTGCGCAGCAGAGTAAACACCGGTTCCGGACCCCACGGTGTCGTTATCGATGACACAAGCACACGGGCATGGGTGACCAACAGCTACAGCGACACAGTCTCGGTTATCGAATTAGCCACGTCCTCGGTGGCGTCAACGGTTCCAACCGGCGCCGAACCCACCGGCATCAGCTATTCAATCCGCCGCCCCGCACCGGGCGCGTCCACAACCACGACATTGAAGTTGCCAGAACCGGCTACCAGCAGTCAAGAAGAGTCGCCCGACGACCATGGGCATTAGCCACAGACCACACCGACTGCAGTTTGACAGGCGTTCAAATCGGTCGCGGCCAGCGACGGGCTTGCACGCATCGCATGACCACACCACTCGCCACAGGTGGACCGACCGGAAGACATACTAACGAGGTATCAGCAGCACCGGGCATTACACCACTGCCGCACTCATCATGTGATCAAGACTCTTCATCACCGGGCTCGAAGGCTGGACTGATCACCAGCTCCCCGACGGCACCAAAGTGCTGCGCGCTCTCCGCGGGCACCTGTACGAGGCCAGCCCTCCCACGGGCCGTGTCATTCCGTCTGTGTAAGGCCGGGGTAGTCCATCAGCGGAGCGCCGTTCGGGCAGACAGTAAGGATGTTTTGCGGGCAAGACCACGTCAGGTGGCGGGTACGGCGGAACGCGCCTCGGCGATTGGCGGAGACGTTTACCGCTGAGACGCCTACCGCCGAGTTGGATTCGCTGATCAAGGATGCGGTCAAAGAGGGAACCACGATCGACGGCGCTGATGGTTTGCGAAACGAGTTGACCAAGGCCGTGCTGGAACGCGCGCTGAACTCGGAGCTGACCCATATCTTCGGGTATGAGGCCGGCGATCCGGCAGGGCCTGGCTCGGGTATTCTCGCGAACGGCACGACGCCGAAAACGGTGACCACGTTCAATGGTCGCGTCAAGATTGACTCGCCCCGCGACCGCACGGGTCGTTTGATCCGGCGATTTGCGGCGAAGAAAGACCGCCGGTTCGACAGCATCAATTCCATTGTGCTGTCGCTGTATCCGCGCGGCATAGCTACCCCCGATATCATGATGCACCTGGCCGAGGTGTACGCGTGTCGGTGTCGCGGGGAGCGGATCTCCAATTTTTACCGAGGTCGCGGTCGATGAAATCAAGGCTTTGCACTCGACACAGCGAGGGCACGATGTTCCTGCAGGACGTCGTCATCGAGCTGGGTAACCGCGGGGTTCGCTCGCCGTCTTCATCCTCGTCGGGTCGTCATTGCCTACTGAGCGCGAGCCACATCGCAAGTTCGCGCCGCGGGGCGACACGCCGGAACGTTCGTTTTCTAGATGTCCGACTCGTCCCGGATCGCAGGGGTGTGGTCGTCTTCGGAAACTGCGGCCGACGCGCTGTGGCTATGGGTGACTGCTTGCATTACCGTCGTGGCCGGTCTTGGAATGCGGAACCGGTTGGGGGGGCAGAGTCCCCAGATCCCGCCCCAGGCGGGCGCATTCCGCGGGTGTAGTGCAGGGCCGCCCCAGCACCGCTGGTACGTCGGGGTTCCCGGGGATGGCGCCTTGCGGTGTTCTGGGAACGAGGTGGGGCACACACGTCCCGGTCAACGGATCTGGTTCCTCGCCGGATACACACGGTTGCGCTGACGCGGTCGGCTCGCTGTTCACAGCCGGGACCAGGGCCAACAGGAGGAGCCCAGCAGCGGCTGCAATCCACGCCCTCACAAAAAGCCGCCGCACGGGATTGTCGATAGCCATCACGATGCTTTCTGCCGTTGAGGCCCGCTGGAAGTTTCCATTGGGTGACCTAGTACTAACAATGTCCATATTAGCGATGGTGGCGTCCCGCGCAAGGCCGTCAACGACGTCTGCGAGGCGGCCCCTCACCGGTTGCGCCCTGCTCAGACATGACGGCTTAGTCTTAGGCCTGCCAACGGCTCCGAAATGCGCCGGAACAAACTGAGCGCATCGCACCAGGTCCCGATCTCCGTACGTGTCCGTGCGCACCCTTGAGGTACTATTTGCATCATCAGTACGTGACATATCAGTACTATCTATACCAGTACTAGAGTCATTAGGGAACCTAAATAGCCGCGCCAGCCCGGCGCCTGCGCATCGACGTCCCCGACGGAGGTTGAGTAGTTGCAAAACGGGGCCGCTACGCGGGGCATTGCGATCGAGGAGACTATGCCAACACCGCACTGCGATCCGGTAAGTGCGTCGTCTCTATGAAGACAACCAGCGAAGCGTATTGCGAGATCTAACATGATGTGAGCAGGTACCTTGGGACTGGCGGTCGGTCGCCACGAGTCGAAGTTGGGCTCGCCAGTGGCCGGGCGGTTGAAGCAATGAGAGCTTTCGGCCCCGCGTGGTGATCAGAAGTCCTCTTGCCGGTGTCGCACTTCTAAGTCACAGTCGTTGTTCATACACACAGAATGCATACATCGAGGGGACGTCAGGTGATTAACAAGAGGTTGAGCATCACGCGCGTGAGCTCAGCATTGGCGGTGTTCGGCGTCATCACCTACGTGGTCTGCTTTATCTGGCGGGCTCTGGCGCACTCGACGTTTACCGACAGTGCCTTTGCCGCCGCATTTCCCGGCTTCAGCTGGAGTGTCGTCGGATTCTTGACCGGCATGGGCTGGAGCATCGTCTACAGCGTGTACGCCGGGGTGGTGTTCGTCTGGGCATATAACCTGTGCTGCCGCGTCACGATCGACCGTCGTTCGCGTGCCGAACACCAGAGCGTCCGTTAAAAGCGGCACTGTCCGGCGCAAAGCTGTTGGCTCCGCAACCGTGGTAAGCGAACCAGCAAACCACGGCGCAAGCACTAGCAACAGTCGCCCGATCAGCCCGACTCATGTGGACTTCCAACGAAATTGGAGAAGTTCTGCGCGGCCTGGCATCGTCGGATACTTCAGTACTACCGGAAACCGATCGGCACATGTAGTCCACACCCGCGGCTGGTCATTGTCGCGTGTTCGACCGCGCAAGGCTCGGGCACCGTCTTTCATTCTCGGTCGACGGCGGATTTGCTGCCCGGATACGGCTGGACCAAAGTCCTCTTCGACACTGAGCCCACCGCCCACTCTGACTGAACCGGGCAGCTGAGGCGCGGATTGGCCTGGCTTGGTGGGAGGCTCATCGTTCCACATTGGTGCTCGTCGGCTGCGGCACCTCGAAGTAATCGCAATATCGCCTCCGCTGCCCTCAATCGAGACGACGCCGAACAATTGTGCGGTGAAACAGGCAACACCATAGTCCCGCTCAACTCACGATCCAGACGATCGGTAGGTCTGCAACTGACGATGGCGGCAACGATCGACAATCTCGCCGATCTCGTCAGGATCGTCGCTGAGCACAAGTAGCTCAACGTCATCGGCCGCAACCATTCCCGGCTCAAGCAGCCGTTCGCGGATCCATCGCTGCAGTCCACTCCAGTGCGCCGATCCCGCGAGCACGACCGGAAAGTGGCGGATCTTTTCGGTTTGTATCAGAGTCAAGGCCTCGAAGAGCTCATCGAGCGTTCCAAAGCCTCCCGGAAGGACTACGAACCCGTTCGCGTAGCGGACGAACATCAGTTTGCGGACAAAGAAATACTGGAAGTGAAGCTCGAGATCGACGAAGGGATTGATGCCCTGTTCTTGGGCGAGCTCTATGCCAAGGCCGATCGAACGCACGCCAGCCTCGCGTGCGCCGCGGTTGGCGGCCTCCATAATCCCGGGTCCTCCACCCGTGATGATGTCGAAACCCAGCGCGCCCAGCCGTGCAGCCAGCGCGTGCGCCAGCTTGTAGTGCGGGTGATCCGGCGGCGTGCGCGCGGAGCCGAAAACTGACACGGCGTTCGTGACGTTCGCCAAAGCCGTAAATCCGGACGTCACTTCGTCCCGGATCCGGGTCACCCGGTCGGGGTCACCGCCGGCCAGTGCAGCGAAGTCCGGTCCCAACCAACGCAGCAGTTCCTCGTCGCAAGTCGCTGGAGGGTGCTCTATTGACTCTGGCATCGCCACACGATGGTCCCACGCGCGGCGGAAATACATCTCACCAATCGACGGAAAGTTCTCCGCGCTCCAATCAAGTGCACGCTCTCGGTATCGTCGGCGCCGCACGTGAGGGCTGATGGCGACGAGCGTGGCCGCCCGGATGGCGGTGACGGCCGCGATGTTTGAGGCCGAGATCGGCGAGGCCTGCGGCCGAAGGGTAAGCACAACGGTGGCCGGGCCGCGGTGCGTCACGGCGCCGGGAAGCGTCTACTCGCCATCGTCCATGTATCCTTCTACAACGTCTGCTGTCGGGTGATTTCGGACCGTGGCTCCGCACCCGCATGCGAAATCCGTGCAATCCGACCACGATGCTCGGTAGCTGCAGCATCGTTGAACCGATGCGAACGCGCCAAGGCGTCCACTTTGCGACGCGGAACCGGCAAGCGCCGCTGATTCGGCGGAGGCCGGCAGCAAAAGAACATCAGAGACGGAGCAGATATGACCACACAGTCGGCAAGAGTTCGGGTTGCGGTGAACGGATATGGCGTCATCGGCAAGCGGGTCGCCGACGCGGTGGCGAATCAGGAAGACATGGAACTGGTCGGTATCGCCGATGTCGACGCCGGTTGGCGAATGAGAATCGCGGAGCAAAAAGGGTTCCGAATCTTCGCCTCCCTTGACGACCGTACCGAGGCCATGCGCGATCGAGGTCTGCAAGTCGCGGGCAATCTCGACGACCTACTCCGCGATGCCGAAGTGGTAGTCGATTGCACGCCCAAACCATTGGGCGCGCAGAACGCTGAGTACTACCGCGCGCACGGGGTGAGGTTCATAGTTCAAGGCGGTGAGAAGCATGAGGTTACCGGACACTCCTTTGTTGCCGATGCGAATTACGCCAGTGCGGTAGGCCGAGAGTCCACTCGCGTCGTCTCCTGCAACACCACCTCGATCGTGCGGACGCTGATCGCGCTCAAACGCGTCGGCCTTTTGAAGAAGGCACGGGGGACGTTGATGCGGCGGGCAACTGACCCTTGGGAGAGTCACGAGGGCGGCATCATGAACACGCTGGTGCCCGAGGCCAAGATACCCAGCCATCAGGCGCCGGACGCGCAGACCGTGGATGCTGAGCTTGACGTGGTGACGATCGCGGTCAAGGTGCCGCAGACGCTCGCTCACATGCACAGCTGGTCGATTCAGCTCACCCGGAACTCCACCGCCGAAGAGGTTATCGACGCCTTCAGGCAGTCCTCGCGTATCGCGATGATCCGCGTGGACGACGGATTGACAGCGCTCAACACTGTCAAGGAATTGATGGCAGACCTCGGGCGCCCGCGTGACGATCTCTACGAGGTCGCGTTGTGGGAAGACATGGTGGCGGTGAGCGAGGGCGAAGCCTTCTACGCCTACATGGTGGACAACCAGGCCATCGTCGTTCCCGATACGATCGATGCCATACGAGCTCTGACAAGTCGCGATCAGGACCCTCAGGCGTCGATGTCGAAAACTGATGCAGCCCTTGGGATTGGTTCAAAGCTGGTGTGACGGTGCGCCGCGCTGTCACATGCGCGCCACATGGATGACCCAACCCGAAGCAATGGGCGGATGGCCGGCACCCTTTCTGGCCGACCTACCGCAACCGACCTTCCCGGACTCTCCACCTCCTGTCTTTCGTCCTTACTTTGGGAGGATTCGCCCGCGGAGAACCGCACGTTACCCCTGCTGCGGGCTGTCAACCCGATGCGCGCTACAGGGTGGAGCCGCGACCAGTTTGCGGCGCGCGTTCTATGACGAATCGCCCCGGCCCGCCGCATTCGCGAGCTTGAAAGGGAGCTTTCGACCAATCCGTAGTAGTCTTCACCTGACAGGTGCGCTTCCTCGTGGAGATTCGTTGTGTGAGTAGCTCCGATATCCTTGAGGCAGTGCACCTTTCGGGTCTACGACACCCGATCAGACCGAATTGGGTGAAAGATCGAGGTCAAGAGCCAACAACATGACTGATAGGGCGATTGGGTTGACGTGGCGCGTCCCCAAAAACCGCCGTATGCAATTTAATAGAGATGTAGATCAAGAGCTGATACCCAGTTTAGTTGCACTGCATACGTCCAGGAAAATTGTGGGGCTGCTTCCATTCCGCCATAAGCCATTAGGAACAGAAAGCGTGGAAAGTTTCTGGACTGACTATTGGGTTATTGTCCTTGCGTTTGACACGGACCCCGACATCGTTTGGCAATCGATACGCAGTTCCGCGGTACCGAGGACGTTATTGCGAGCAGAAGTTCTTCTTATTCAACCAGGCATGGATATGTACTATCCCCGAGGCGGTGGAGCCAAAAGCTCTCCTGTTTGGCACATAATGGAATACGTTGTGTCGAGATTTGAGACACGCGCCGAATATTATAGAGAGCAGTATGAGTTTTCACGACCTGTTATCACGCATTTTTGGAAAAATGACTCTGTAGAAAGGATGATTGGTTTCGAAAGGGAACGCCTCTTACAAGACGACGGTTTCCTTCCGGGGTGGGACATTATTCATATAACAGGGTTCAAACCGTCACGGTTAGGTAGGGTTGCCTGGCATCTTTTGCGATCTCTGGCCACCTTCAATGGCTATGCGGAGAGAATCGGTTACAGGTCAGCTATGGAAGTCCTCCGTTCCTGGGACAAGAAGCGAAGAAAATATCTTGTCATCGCCAGGCAAGACTATGCGCATACATTGCCACTATTTTGAAGATTGCTAATAATCCCGGAGGCTCGTGTGACCGTTTGCAGCCAGCTTGTTCGGTTCAATACGACCGATACGTTCCGATGATCATCGGGGTCAGTACATCCTTTTTCCGTGAGGGCAGAACACTTTGGTTAGGTTAGGCGTCGTCTGACTCGATACCCTAAGGGGTATCGTCGGTGTCAACCACGGTAGCGCTTCTGATGCGCGGAACGCAACGCCGACGGCGGAGAAAGTGCAGCGGGAGAACACATACGGCGCCACTCTCGGAATAACTGAAAATCCCGCGATCCGATGAACGGCTGGGCTTCGTCCAGTTGCCTACTTCGTAGCATCGGTCGCGCGTGCCTGTTGCCTAGCTAAGCTAGCTACTGGTGTGTGACTCGGATCGGACAGGGCCATTTCCCAGCGTTGGCCTGGGATCAGTGTTCGTGTGACATCTTCGAGGCAAACCCGGATCGGGCCGGTCGCACACGGATGAAGGTCCAGCACCACACGGTTGCTGCTGAGTTCGACGTCGATCGGTTGGCCGCGGTAGCGCATTTGGAAGGTGACGGCGCCGAGCTGGCGGGGCAGCAGTGGGTGAAGGCGCAGGACATCGTCACGGGTTTCGACTCCGGCGTAGCATCTGATCACCATGTCCGCGGTGCCGGCCATCGCACCCAAATGGATACCCGTGCGTGTTGTCCCGCCCTGGATGTCGGCGAGGTCGCTGTCCAATGCCTCGGTGAACAGGGACCATGAATGCGCACGGTCTGACCGAGCAAGCACCCAACTGTGCACCAGTCGGCTCAGGGTGGACCCATGGCTGGTGCGGGAAAGGTAGTAGTGCACGGTGCGGGGGATGAGTTCTGGTGGCAGCTGGTAGCCGAGGCGGGTGAAGACGGCCCGTAGTTCTTCGGCGGAGAACAAGTAGAACAGCATGAGCACATCGGCCTGTTTGGACAGTCGGTAGCAGTTGGTGCTGTCACCTTCGGCTTGCAAAATCAGGTCGAGGCGCCCGATGTTGCCATAACGTTGGCGGTAGCGGTCCCAGTCGAATTCGGCGAGGTCCTCATAGCCTTCGAACTGGCTGATGACGCCGTCATGAAACGGAATCCGCAGCCGCCGGCTGATCCGGTCCCATCGGTTCAGTTCCTCGGCGTTGACTGCGAGTCGAGACAGCGATGGGCCGCAGTCGCCCTGGTGTAGCAGGTCAATTATGTCGCGCGCTCGTGTCAGTACCCAGGATGCGAGCACGTTGGTGTAGGTGTTGTTGCGTATTCCCTCGCCGGGGGCGTTGGGGTAGCCGTCATGGAATTCGTCAGGGCCCATCACGCCGGTGATGTCGAAGCGGTCATCTGCCTTGTCATGGGTGGCAAGGTCGGCGAAGAACCGGGCGACCTCCACCACGATCTCGGCACCGTGATTGACGAGGAAATCGATATCGGCGGTGGCTTGGTAGTACTGCCATACGCTGTAAGCCAGGGCAAGGCCGACATGACGTTGCTGGTGGGAATTGTCGGGCATCCATTGCTCGTTGCGCAGATTGAACAATTCGGTGGGCGTCTCCTCGCGGCCGTCGCTTCCGCTCTGCCATGGAAACATCGCCCCTGCCAGCCCGACAGTGCGCGCGGCGGTTTGCGCCTTCGCGAGTCGGCGGTAGCGGTAGAGCAGCAGCGAGCGGGTCAGTGCGGGTCGGCGCAATGTGAGCATCGGGTAGATGAACAGTTCGTCCCAGAAGATGTGTCCGCGATAGCCCTCGCCGTGCAGGCCGCGTGCGGGTACGCCGGCGTCGAGTTCGGGGCTGGTGGCCGCCACGGTTTGCAGAGTGTGGAAGATGTGCAGGTTCAGGGCGAGTCGTTGGCGCGCTCCGGTCAGCATGCCGATGCCGAACCGGGACCACCACTGTTGCCATGTGTTGACGTGCGCGGTGAGCAGTTGGTCGAAGTGGGGTGCTTGTTGGATCCGGTCGGTGGCAGCTAACGGTGCTGTTGAGGTGCCCCGGTCGCGTGAGGTAGCGACCGCGACGACCTTTCTATGATCACCTCAGCATCGGGTTTGACGTCGAGCACGAAATCATGGCCGGCCAGCGCGGCTTCGGTGAAACCCTCTCCATCGGCCGCGGGGACCTGGCCCTGACGTAGCCGGGTTCGTGCTGCGGTAGCCAGGCTGATCCCCGACTGGTTGGTGACGGCTTCGACGACCACCGTCTTTGCGTCTGGCTGAATCACATCGACAATCGTCAGGTGGTGATGATTCAACGGCGCGTCGTCGGCGGCGTTGCTGTTGCTCACGTCGCCGTTGACCGCTGAACGCACTTGGATCTGTCCGGCCCAGTTCTCCGCCTGGATTGCGATCTCGAGAGCGGCTAGGTGTGGCGTTGCCAGCGAATGCAGCTGTCGGCTGGTGATTCGGGTAATGCGGTCGTGGTTGTCGCGGTAACGAGTGGTGCGGGTCAACACTCCATGGCGCAAATCGAGGCGTTGGTCATGACTGATCATCTCGGTGCTTCCGGGACACATGGGTTGGCCGTCGGCTACCTGGATTCTGACGTAGGTCCAATCGGGTGCGTTGACCATGTGTTCGGACTCGACGAGCCGGTCACCGATATCGCTGATCACCCTGTTGTATACGCCTGCGAAATAGGTTCCGGGATAGTGAGTTTCGTCGATAGTACTGCTCGGTGCTGAACCGCGGGTGGCCCAATAGCCGTTTCCCAAGGTGCACAGCGTTTCGCGGGTTCCCTCGTGTTCGGGATCGAAACTGTCGTAGCTGAGAAGCCAGCCACTGACTGCCGGGTCCGCTCCGCCGCACCATTGGTCGCCGGCGCCGTCCGACGGGCTGGCGGCACGCTCGGGGTCGGTACCGCTGAGCAGACCGGTCAGGTTGGCCTGGGCCACGTCGGTCACCACCACGTCCGCGCCCGATGAGGTCAGTTGCGAACGGTCGCCCGTGGTGTCCACCCCGACAATCAAGCCGATCCCCGCGGCCGCCGCAGTGCGCACACCCGCCGCATTGCGCGTCACCACGACCGTTTCCGCCGGCGTTGTGCGCAGGCGACGTGCGGCTTGTACAAACACTGCGCGGTCGGAGTTGTTACTGCGCAAAACCGGTGGGCCGTCGGTGCCCTCGACGCGCAGGGGCCACGCGTCGAGGGCAGCGGCATCCTCGAGGCTTTCGTCGGCGGGGAGCTCTTTGAGGACAACCGCGGTGGGTACGCCGGCCGAGTGGAAAGTGCGCACCAGCTTCGCCACTGATTCGTCCGCCCGGATCGCGCCGGCATCGATGATGACCGCGTGTAAGCCGCTGGCAAAGCGATTCTCATGATCCATTGCGCCCACCTATGTGTCGTGTGACTACGGCCGGGCCGGCGTTACCGCGAGGAAGAGGGTGAATACGTCGATAGGGAGGAACTCTCAATCCGCTTCCAAGAAGTCATGCGCTGCTGCTGATGGGGGCAGCCGTCGCGATGGTCTGTGCGTTGTCAGCCAACTGACGACTGGTGTCGCCCAGCACGTCTTTGGTTAGTACTATCTTCGATAGTAGGAGATCTTCTCGGCGCCCGACGTGTCAACTGCGCGTTATTCGCACGCAGTGGAAGGCGAGCCTGTGAGCGATGTCGTCCGCGTTGGCGTCTCGAAGGGAGGGGTGCGGCCGTGGCGGATGGTGGTGATCGCCATAGCGTGGGGCTCCTGCTTCCCGTTGCTGGACTGGGGTCTCGACGGTGTATCGGCGCTGTGGTTCGTCACCTGGCGCGCCATCGTGGCCGGGTTGGTGTTGTGGGCCCTTGGTGCAACGGTCAACTGGACTCCTGGGGCACCATCGCCGCAGATGAGGCTGGGTACGTGGGCGTTGATCGGCGTACTGGCACTGATGAATGTCACGGTGTCGTTTGCGGCGATGGCCACCAGCTCCACCGGCATCGCCACAGGTATGGCCACGGTGCTGGCGAATTCACAGGCGCTCCTGGTGGTCCTGCCGGCGTGGGCGCTGTTCGGCGAGCGGCCCCGAACCGCCGAAATCGCCGCGGTGGTGTTCGGGGTGGGAGGCCTGCTTATCATTGCGGTGCCCTCGGGCGGTGGCCAGGGTTACGGGCTGGCGCTGCTGGCGGCGGTAGGGGTCACGGCGGGCGCTCTGCTGGCTCGGCGGCTGACAGACGTCGATGTGCTGAAGTTGGGTTACTGGCAGTTTCTGGTCGGCGGTGCCGCTCTGGCCGTCCTCGCCGGAGTGATCGATGGGCCACCGACCGTGGGAATGTCGGCGCGCAGCTGGGTGGCGTTGTCCGTGCTGGCTGTTGGGGGCACCGCGCTGCCCTACCTGTTGTGGTTTGTCGAGCTGCGGCGCGCGTCGATCACTGCGGTGACGTCGTGGACGTTGCTGGTGCCTGTGGTGGGTTTGGCGCTGGGCGTCGTCGTGGTCGGGGAAAGGGTGGCTTTGGCCGAACTGCTGGGTGCAGCGACGGTGGTCACCGCGCTGGCGATCGTCGCCGTTGCCGGGCGCATCACGACCCGGCCGCAGCACATCAGGGGTGATGGCTGAGCCGACATCGGAGAC
This sequence comes from Mycobacterium sp. 29Ha, assembly GCF_032883055.1. NCBI lineage: Bacteria > Bacillati > Actinomycetota > Actinomycetes > Mycobacteriales > Mycobacteriaceae > Mycobacterium > Mycobacterium sp. 29Ha. The sequence continues at coordinate 10,094 of NZ_JAMQTI010000016.1, read as the reverse complement.
AAACTCAGACTTGATCATGACAACGAGGAGAAGGGTCCTTAGATGGGGCAGTTAGCGAGTATGGGAGGGGACACGTCGGCCGACGACGTGGACACGAGCACCGGGGAATCCATCGCACCGCAGCCTTACACCCTGGGGGATGCTGACGGACCGCTGACTCGCGATGAGCTGAACCTGGTCGATGCGTGGTGGCGTGCGGCGAACTACCTGTCGGTAGGGCAGATCTATCTGTTGGACAATCCTCTGGCGCGTGAGCCGCTGCAGCCCGACCACATCAAGCCACGTCTGCTCGGTCACTTCGGCACCGTGCCCGGACTGAATTTGGTGTGGGCACACGCCAATAGGCAGATAATTCGCCGTGAGCTGAGCGCCTTGTTTGTTGCCGGGCCCGGGCATGGTGGTCCGGGGCCCAACGCGTGCGCGTGGTTGGAAGGCACCTATTCCGAGCTCTACAGCCACATCCCGCAGGATCTCGCCGGGATGAAGGCGTTCTTCACCCAATTCTCGTATCCAGGGGGCGTTCCGAGCCATTGTGCGCCGGAGACGCCGGGTTCGATCCATGAGGGCGGTGAGTTGGGTTATTCGTTGTTTCATGCGTTCGGGGCAGCGCTGGACAATCCTGACTTGACGGTCTTTTGCGTCGTCGGTGATGGTGAAGCCGAAACCGCGCCGCTGGCGACCAGTTGGCACGCGCACACGTTCTTGAATCCGGTCCGCGACGGCACGGTAATACCGGTTCTCGCGCTGAACGAGTACAAAATCGCCAACCCCACCATCTTCGCCCGTATGCCCGAATCTCGACTGTTGGAATTGTTGCGCGGATACGGCTATGACCCACATGTGGTCAGCGGTGATGATCCCGCGGCGGTGCATCAAGCGATGGCCGCGGCTCTGGATGCCTGTCTGAACCAGGTCGCACAGATCAAAGAGTCGGCCCGGTTGAATACCGATCGGCCCTCCGACCGGCGCTGGCCCATGATTGTGTTGCGCACGCCGAAGGGCTGGACATGTCCGCCCATGGTTGACGGGCAGCAGGTCGAGGGTACGTTTCGTTCCCACCAGGTGCCCCTGCCGGCCGCCCGCACCGATACCCGACACCGCGAGGTGCTCCGAGAGTGGTTGCAGTCGTACCGTCCGGAGGAGCTTTTCGACGAAGCTGGGCGCCCGGTGGCCGCGCTGTCGGAGCTGGTGCCTGACGGTGATCGGCGAATGAGCGCCAATCCGGTGAGCAACGGCGGAACTCAGTTGCGCGATCTGCTGCTGCCCGACTGGCGCGAGTACAGTGTCGAGGTTTCGGCTCCGGGGGCCACCTCGCACGAGGCCACCCGGGTGTTGGGCCGGTGGCTTCGCGATGTGACCGACTGGAATCGCTCGAACTTTTTGACCTTCGCGCCTGATGAATTGGCCAGCAACCGGCTGCAGGACATTCTGGAGGTGACCGGCCGTAATTGGCAGGCCGATATCGGCGAGTTCGACGAAGGGCTCGATCCGCACGGCCGAGTGATCGAGGTGCTGTCCGAACACATGTGCCAAGGGCTGCTGGAAGGGTACCTGCTGACCGGCCGACACGGCGTCTTCACCTGCTATGAGGCGTTCATCCACATCGTCGACTCCATGTACAACCAGCACGCCAAGTGGCTGCAAGCCAGCATGGCTGTGCCATGGCGCCGCCCCATCGCCAGCCTCAACTACCTACTGTCATCACATGTTTGGCGGCAGGACCACAACGGTTTCACTCACCAGGACCCAGGCTTCCTTGATGTGGTGATGAACAAAAGACCCGAGATCGTGCGGGTCTACCTGCCCCCCGACGCCAACACCTTGCTCTCGACCTATGACCACTGCCTGCGCTCACGGCACTACGTCAACGTGGTCGTCGCGGGCAAACAACCACAAGCCAATTGGCTGTCGGCGACCGACGCGGCCCTGCACTGCGCGCGTGGGGCGGGGACCTGGTCGTGGGCCGGCAACAACGATGTTGTGGGAACCGTGCCCGATGTCGTACTCGCCTGCGCTGGTGACATCCCAACACTGGAAACCCTTGCCGCCGCATCGATCCTCCGGGACCGCCTCCCAGATTTGCGGGTTCGTGTGGTCAATGTCGTGGACCTGATGCGACTGCTGCCCGAAGACAAACATCCCCACGGCCTGCCCGACTACGAATTCGACAGCCTGTTCACCGAAAGCAGTCCGGTGATCTTCGCCTTCCACGGCTATCCGTGGCTGGTTCACCGACTCACCTACAGCCGAACCAACCACAAGAACCTCCATGTACGCGGTTACAAGGAAAGAGGCACCACCACAACACCCTTCGACATGGTGATGCTCAACGACCTGGACCGGTACCACTTGGTCATCGATGTCATCGACCGTGTTCCCGCACTAGGCACCCGGGCCGCCGGGCTGCGCCAGGAAATGGCCGATGCTCGCCTTCGGGCGAGGACATGGACCCGGCAGTACGGCGCCGACATTCCCGACGTCGCCGAATGGACCTGGCCAGGGTAAGAGTGTGGAACACTCGTCGGTGGGGCCGGGGCCTCACTCATTTAAAGCCGGGCCTGACGTGGCTGTCAGGGGCGGCGTTGGTAGCTGTCGCGTGGACGTGGTGGCTATGGGCAACCTGAGGGTGAACGTGGCGCCGGCGCCTGGACCTGGCTGGTTGCGGGGGTAAGCCCCCTGGGGTGGTTGGATTTCGAGGCTGAGACCGAATGGGCTCGGACGCTACCAAGCTTTTGCGCCGTGGTACCCCGCGGTGTGCAGATGCACATGAAATGCACCCGGCAGCGCTGCCATGATGAGTCGGTGAACTGTTGGGCCACAGCGGCTTTCAGCCCGGCGTGGGCATTGCAGATGACCAGATGCACCCCGGCCAGGCCGCGGGCGCGCAGCGAGGCCAAAAACTCGCGCCAGAACTCGTAGGACTCACTGTCACCCACCGCGGTACTCAACACTTCACGCGTGCCCTCGGGGCAGCGACGTCGGCGGGGTCGGTGTGGGCGAAAACCGTCTTGACCGCCGCGGTCACCGCTGGGGCGTGTTTAGCCGATACCGCCAACCATGCGACATTGAATGCTCGATGTGCGGTCATAATTACTCGGCCATCCAACGCACTCCGAACAAGCGGCCGGCGTCGTCGACGCCGGTGATCAGGATGCACATACAACCCGGGGACGGCCTGCGCCGAAGTCAGCGCAACGGTCAACTGCAGCTTTGTGTTCCGTTGGTTGCGATCACTTCGGCGCGGTGGACCCCAAGCGGTCGATCATGGCGGCCGCGGCCGCGGCGATAGCCTCGCCGAAAACAACCAGTGGTGACCGCACACGTTTGCGCCAACTCCGGTCAGTTGTGTCTGTCACCGACAGTGTCGGCTGTTCGTCGCTGCCACATCTCTGGTGTCGTCGACAGATTCACGTTGGGCAGAATGTCAGGTTGTCTCTGCGGCTGTGGTCGACAACCGAATCAAGCCAATGAATTTCGTCCTGAAGGACATGCGGACACAGAAGCGGCTTTCACCGCTACGGCGCGGAGGGTCGGGTAGGACGGGGGAGGACGCGAATTTCACCGCCACCACGGCAAACCACCGCCGGATCCGGGACGAACGTCCAAAGCCCTATGCCTCGGCCTGCGCCGCCACCAGGGGCGCGGGCGCTGCCCGGATACGATTGGACGAAGGTGGTCTTGGATACCGGCCTCACCGCACAATTCGACCAGATCGGCCCGCTGTTGATTGGCCTCCTGGCTCGCCGGGTTAGTCATTGCCGCAGCGGTCATCCTCGCCCGCCGCAGCACGTCGCCGTAACACGACAGAACAGTCGCTGCAGTCGCTTGAGCATAAGTGCGAGAAACCCGTTCAGCGATGATCTCCGGGGGCGCGATATCTCTTTCGGTGATCTCGCATGGATGCCGCGCTCATCATCGCCTGCGAACGGCCCAGCGAGAAGGCGTGGGATGTTATCGAGCCGCCTCAGCGGCACCGCCTGGGGAGCGAAGTACCGCGTACACCTCGCAGTGTCCTCACCCACCGCATGCAACGTTGCCGGCGCTTCGGTGTCGCCATCGTCTGCCAATTCAAACAGTATTAGACGAGGGGCGAATGTCGCTGGCCGGCATGCGCCGGCATTGCGCCCCGTCGGGCACAGCCGGGGACTTTGGTCGGTTGCGATAGAGCCCAATTGGCCCGCCGGTAGTGGACGTTGTGCTGTTCGCGCGCCCCGGTGGGTAGCGCAAAATCGACACCGTAGCACCGATGAAAGGATTCCCGATGAAGACTCAGCACGCTCTTTGGTATGGCGCTGCGGTCGTCGCCGTCGCGTTGGCCGCGATCGTCTTGGGCGCTCCGGCGTCGCTTGTCCTGCTGGCCCTGCTCTTGCTGGCATGCCCGGTGATGATGATGTTCATGATGGGCGGAATGGGCGGCGGCCATGGCCATGGCCATGGTTCCGATCGTGAGTCCACCGACAGCCACGTTCATCGCGACTCCGCCGGGCGGCCATAACCACCAAAGACACCGCGGATCAGACGCAGCGCGAGGGCCGATGCAACCGGCAAGTCGGAAGACATGCTGATCAACCGTGACGAGCGAAGCATGGTTGTCGCCGTTTTCGGCGCGCATGGAGGCTTGCGCGGGATCGCCTGGTGCACGCGCCAGCCACGCCACTGACGGTAAGGGCGTTGTGGACCCAATCCGTCGCCGCAAAGCCGATGCGTCAAACGTTTTCACGCCGCACACCGAACCGCCATCGGGCGCACCGTCGCACCGAACGCCGGTGAGGCCCTGTTCGAAGCGGTCTCCGCGCGGGTGCGCACGCTGCCCGACGGGCAGCGGCCCAATCTCGTGGTGTTCGGGGAAAGCCTCGGTTCCTTCGGCGCCGAGGCGGCGTTCTCGTCGCTGAACAACCTCATCGCCCGCACGGATGGGGCGGTGTTTTCCGGCCCGACGTTCAACAACACGATGTGGACAGGGCTGACCGAGGACCGCGACGCGGATTCACCGCAGTGGCTGCCGGTCTACCAGCGCGGCCAGAACGTGCGGTTCGCTGCCCGCGCTGCAGATCTCTCCCGGCCCGACGCCGGGTGGGATCACCCGCGCATCGTTTATCTGCAGCACCCCTCCGATCCCATCGCCTGGTGGGATCCCGATCTGGCGTTGCGCAAACCGGATTGGCTCAAAGAGGACCGCGGCCATGACGTGTTGGCGAGCGTGCAGTGCAGTGGATTCCGGTGGTGACATTCCTGCAGTCGCCGCGGACATGGCCGTGGCGACCGGGGTCCCCGACGGCCACGGCCACCGCTGCGTCAAAGACCTTGTGACGCTTGGGCGTTGGTCTTGCAGACCACCGGCATGGACCGCCGACAAAACCGAGCGCTTACGCGCGATGATCCAGGCGCCCCAATAGCCCAGCCGACGTGGCACCGTCGGGGCCCAGCGGTTTTGACGAACTCCCCGCGGTTTGAAAAGGGCCTTCTACCCTCGATTTCGTGTCCTAGTACCACTGCGTTGACGCCCCAGCGGCCTCCAGTCTTGAGTGTGGGGGACAGGCGCGAAGGATTCGGGAGTGGCCGTGAACGAACACATGGTGGCGTTGGACGTGATCCAGGATGCGCTGGAGTTGGCGGTGCGGGCGCCGTCGCTGCATAACAGTCAACCCTGGCGATGGGTGCTACACGACGGGGTGCTTGATCTGCATGCGGATCCCTCCCGTATCGGTCACGGCAGCGACCACACCGGGAAGGAGGTGCTGCTCAGTTGTGGTGCCGTGTTGGATCATTTACGGGTGGCCATGGCCGCGGCGGGCTGGGACAGCCTCACCGAGCGCTTCCCCAACCCGAACGATCGCGATCACCTGGCAACAGTTGAGTTCGCGCGTGCGGTGTTCGTCACCGATGCCCAACGCGGCCGCGCGGCGGCCATCGCCCACCGGCGCACCGATCGGCTTGCGTTCGCGGTCCCCGCGGGCTGGGAGGCGTTTGAAACCGTGTTGCGCGCAACGGTCATCGGCAACGGCACGCATCTGGATGTCCTCGACGCGGATGCCCGCTCCCAATTGGCACACGCGTCGCGGCTCACTGAGCAGTTGCGACGCTACGATGCGTCCTACCACGCCGAATTAGCATGGTGGACAACACAACCGCCATCCACACAGGGCATCCCGCCGACCGCGTTGGCCTCCGGCGCTGAATCGGCTCGGGTGGATGTGGGGCGGGCATTTCCTGTCCGCGGCGAGACCAACCGGCGCGCCGACATCGATCGCGATGACGCCAAGATTCTGGTGTTGTCCACCTACGATGACAGCCGCGACTCCGTGCTGGTCTGCGGCGAAGTGCTCTCCGTCGTGCTGCTGGAGGCCACCATGGCCGATCTGGGCACCTGCACCCTGACACACATGATCGAAGCGGCCGCCAGCCGCGAAATCGTGCGCCGCCTCACCAGACGAACCGCCGAGCCGCAGGTGTTGATCCGAATCGGCAGCGCGCCGCCAATCGATCCGCCGGCAACTCCCACACCGCGGCGGCCGCTAACCGACGTGCTCGAAATCGGCCCCTAGCCTCCCCTAGCCTCGATCTACGTTAAGGGCTCAGTTGTTGGGGGTTGGGTCGGTTGTGTCGGGTGCGGTGGACTGGGCGTGGGTGGTCCTCGGCGCTGTGTCGCTGATTCTCCTGTGTCCTTGGTGGTGGGGTTGCTGGTGGTGGATTCAGTTGAGCGCGGCGAGGTTTCGTTGTCCGTTGATCAGCAGCTCTGACCAGGGCCATCGTCGGCTCAGGCGCAGGATGTGGCGGCGGCCGGTGGTGATGATCCGCCCGGCCAGGCTCAGTAGCCGCAGGCGTAATCGTTTGGGTTCCCAGCTGCGGGGGGCGGGCCAGGCCAGCAATTGGGTCCAGGTCAGCAGCTCGTAGGCCAGGGCGGCGAGATCGAGCCAGATCTCGTTCTTGCCGAAGGACTGTAGTGTTATCTATCTAGAGCTGGTTATCGGTTGTCCACTACGTGCATGACGGAACTTGCAAATCCCGGATTCCGCGTCCATGAAACGGCAATGCCCGCGAACATGATCGGCTCTACACGGATTGCGTGCGCCTTGATTTTTCGAGCGCCGGCGCGGACCATTACGCCATCGACTTGAGCTTGTGCGGATGATGCCACAATCGGACGCAATCCGGCGACGTCCCGAAAGATTCGAGTAGCGGGACGCTATCGTACTATGGCGGTCAGTAGACGTTGAGAGTACCGATTCAACCGAGCGCGCAGGGTTGACCGGTGAATACCTGCATTAGTTTCATCCCACCTACTTGCTGTCAGGAGCTGTGATGTCCAACCCAGAGAAGGGACACGTCGGCCCACATCCGAGATCCGCCAGATACGAGCATGCCACCCAGGCACAGAGCCCAGCGCCTAGCGACGAAGATCCCCACGCTGGGCACGGAGAGCATCTGGCTTACATCGGACAAGATGGCCAGGCCGGACATGACGGTCATGATCGACATGCCGGCCATGGCGCGCACGGGGAGATGTTTCGCCGGCGGTTCTGGTTCAGCCTGGTTCTGTCGGTACCGGTGGTGGTGTTCAGCCACATGATCGCCGAACTGTTCGGCTACACCCGGCCGGACTTTCCGGGCATGACATGGATCGCCCCGATTCTGGGCACGGTGATCTTTGTCTACGGTGGCATGCCGTTTCTCACCGGCGGCTGGGCCGAGCTGAAATCGCGTCGTCCCGGGATGATGCTGCTCATCGCGATGGCGATCAGCGTCGCGTTCGTCGCCTCGTGGGTCACCACTCTGGGGATCGGGGGTTTCAACCTGGACTTCTGGTGGGAACTGGCGTTGCTGATCGTCATCATGCTGCTGGGGCATTGGCTGGAGATGCGGGCCTTGGGTTCAGCATCGGGGGCGCTGGACGCATTGGCGGCGATGTTGCCCGACACCGCCGAGAAGGTCACCGACGACGGAGTCCGCGAGGTCCCTCTCTCAGAGCTGGGGCTAGGCGATGTGGTGCTGGTGCGTGCCGGCGCCCGGGTGCCAGCCGACGGCGCCGTCACCGACGGCCGCGCCGAGGTTGACGAGTCGATGATCACCGGCGAGTCCAAGCCGGTGACCCGCCAGGTCGGCGATACCGTGGTGGCCGGCACCGTGGCCACCGACAGCGCTCTGCGGGTGCAGATCACCGCGGTCGGCGATGACACCGCCCTGGCCGGTATTCAGCGTATGGTCGCCGCCGCGCAGGCTTCGTCTTCGCGGGCGCAGGCACTCGCCGACAAGGCCGCCGCGTTTCTGTTCTATTTCGCCGCCGTCACCGGTGTGATCACCTTCGCGGTGTGGACGTTGTTGGGCAACCTCGACTATGCGGTGACCCGCATGGTCACCGTCCTGGTCATCGCGTGTCCACATGCGCTCGGGCTGGCGATTCCGCTGGTCATCGCGATCTCCACTGAACGCGCCGCCCGCGCCGGGGTGCTAGTCAAGGATCGGCTGGCGCTGGAACGGATGCGCACGGTCGATGTGGTGCTTTTCGACAAGACCGGCACCTTGACCGAGGGGCGACATCAGGTCACCGGCACCGTTGCCACCGCCGGGATCAGCGAAGAGCGACTGCTCGCGCTGGCCGCCGCGGTCGAGTCCGACAGTGAGCATCCGGTCGCCCGGGCCATCGTGGCCGCGGCCCAATCACGAGTGCCGTCCAGTGAGCGGGTTGTCGCTAGCGACTTCCGGTCCCTGCCCGGCCGGGGGGTGCGGGCCAGCGTCGACGGGCTGGATGTTTCTGTCGGTGGCCCGGCCATGCTGGCTGACCTGCGACTGTCGGTCCCCGATGATGTCAGCGCGATGACCGGGGGGTGGGTGCAGCGTGGCGCGTCGGTGCTGCACATCGCCCGCGATAACCAGGTGCTGGGCGCGGTGGCGCTCGAGGACGCCGTCCGGGAGGAATCGCGTCAGGCGATCGATGCGTTGCACGCACGAAACGTCAAGGTTGCGCTGATCACCGGCGATGCCCAACAGGTCGCCGACGCGGTCGCCGCCGATCTGGGCATCGATGAGGTGTTCGCCGAGGTGCTGCCCGAACACAAGGACGCCAAGGTCGCCGAACTGCAAAACCGCGGGCACCGGGTGGCGATGGTCGGCGACGGCGTCAACGATGCACCGGCGTTGGCCCGCGCCGACGTCGGCGTGGCCATCGGCGCCGGTACCGATGTCGCGATCGAATCCGCCGGGGTGGTGCTGGCAGCCAACGACCCGCGCGCAGTGCTGTCGATCATCGAGCTGTCCCACGCCAGCTACCGCAAGATGTGGCAGAACCTGGTGTGGGCGACCGGATACAACATCATCGCCGTACCGTTGGCCGCCGGTGTACTCGCTCCGATCGGGGTGGTGCTGCCGCCTGCCGCGGCGGCGGTGCTCATGTCGGTCTCGACGATCGTCGTCGCGCTCAACGCCCAACTGTTGCGCCGCCTCGATCTGGACCCCGCCCACTTGGCCCACACCCGACAAGCCACTCGCCACATCCGCGCCGACAGAGGTGCATCAGTCAGTACCGATACCTAGAAGATCCTTTCGTGGCCGAACGCGTCGCTGTCGCGGTGTTGATGCTGGCGGCCTGCGGAACCGCCCCGCCGCCGCGCGCCGATTGCGATGCCCCGACATCGATCGCGGTCCCGTCGGCCCGCTACAGCATTGGTGCCGCCGCTGCTGCACCTCGACGCGAGGGGAACGGTGTTGGCCGGCACCCACACCGGAACGTGCTGCATCGCAGGCAGGGCGGGCACCGGACTCTGCAAGCGTGGCCTACCAGCGAACCTGCCCTACTTCCCACGCGTCTCGTAAGGCAGATTCTCACTTCTAGTTTCGTCAGCACAAGCATCGTTGTCGCGCATCCAATTCGGCGGTCGACTTCGCTGAGCATTCGAGCGCCTGCCCATCGGCGGCCCTGCGGACGGAATGCTGTGCCGACTTGCGGAGACGGTCACCGCGACGGTGCTTCAAATATGGGCGGCTCGCTTGCCCAACTTTGGGTGTTTGTGCGTGACGAGTCGCTGCTGCAGTGTGCACAGTCGGGACTGCCCCCAGTTTGGTTGACTCCTGACCTGTGAGGATTCGTCCTTGCTGGA